>PKTQ01000075.1 GCA_002869085.1 Hyphomicrobiales bacterium
CGCCGGCGAAAGGGTCAGGCTGCGGCTGGTGAATGTGTGCAATGCCTCGATCTATGCCTTGAAGCTGGAGGGCCTGAAAGCTGATCTGATCACTCTTGACGGACAGCCGGTCGCGCCCAGGGATGTCTCAAGCGAGCCGATGCTGTTTTCCCCCGCCCAGCGGATCGACCTCGCGGTCGCGGCGGATCCCGATCACCAGGGCAAGGCCTCGCTCCGCTCATTGCGGCGCGATGGCTCTGACGAGCTGGCCGGCTTCGTGATCGAGCCATCCTCTACCGGGGCCGGAAAGAACCCGGATCCGATCCGCCTGCCGGACAATCCGCTGCCCAAAACGCTGGACCGGTCCGGCGCGCTGAACATCGAGGTCAAGATGGAAGGCGGCGCCATGGGGCTCCTGCGGAGCGCCGTCTATAAAGGCCGGAAGCTCGGTATCGACGAGTTGATCCAGGTGAAAAGCATCTGGGCGCTGGCCGGGGTCACAGGCCTGCCGGAAAAGCCCCTGTTCTCGGCGCGGCGCGGGCAGAGCGTGGTGCTCAATCTGATCAATGAAACCGCCTGGCCGCATCCGATGCATATCCATGGGTTTCATTTCAGCGTGCTGGAGCGCAATGGCAAACCCATGGCCGGGGCGCCGTGGCGGGATACCGAGCTGATCATGCCGCGCGAGACGGTCTTGCTGGGATTCGTCGCTGACAATCCGGGCAAGTGGCTGTTGCATTGCCACACGCTCGAACACGCCGCCGCCGGCATGATCACCTGGTTTGAAGTGACGGCGTGAGGACACCAATGGCGCCTCCTGACCTTCCACCAGCCGCAATGAGAGCGCCGCAATGGGCTATTTGCAGGTCCAGCGAGAGGGCTCGCCTGTGCATCTTACAGCTCTGCCCAATTCCCTTGTGCAGAAGGCAATAGCGGCCACTCTTGTTTTGGCGTTCGTTTTGCACAGATTAATTTTAGTCTGCTGCCCCGGAAATCCGGGGTCCTGACCGCAGCAGCGATTACGATCGCGGGATCTGTCGGTGGTCCCACTGCCGGCATCATTCTGTCCGCCCTGTTTGGCAAGCGCATAGTTGTCATACCCGGTGAAGGGAACCACGGCCGGCACCAGCATCACACATGCCAGACCCAGCGCTACAGTCGACATCATTGTCTTGATAAACATATCATTACCCTTTCAGCGCATGAGAGTTCGCATCCACTCACGGCTTTCGCCGGCCCGGCGATTACTTGCACGCATTGACGCTTCGCAGAAAGCTGCCCAATCCGCCGCCTGGGCATTTCATTAACGGATAATTGATCCGGTTCAGCATCTCATCGAACTGGGCGCCGCCGCCGCCCATGGCGCAGTTACCTCTTCCCTTGCCGCGCCCCCCGCCATGTCCCCTGCCATGAGGACCTGGGCCTTTATGGCCACCTTGGCCTTGATGACTGCCTTGGCCTTTATCACCATGATCATCACCATGGTCATCACCATGTTCTTCTGCCCAAGCCTTGCCGGCAGAAAAGCCGCCCGGGCCGAAGGCGGCAGCAACCCCCGCAAGGCAAACCATGGTCAATGCCTTGCGTCTGTTGATGATTTTTGAAAACTGACCTGTTTGGCAGGAGATTGTCGTTGTTTGATGATTTTTCGTCATGACACAGCCCCTTCTACTCGCAAAACCGGAATGCTGCGCTGGAAGTTCGCCGTCAGGCAGCGAACCGGTTGGTGCTGAATGAACACCTCATCCCTGTATGATGGTGCATTTAGTATTATCGCATTTTTCGCCTGACAATTTTCTGACAATGGCCATCAGGCAGATGTCAGGCGGTTTTTGCTATATTAGCGGCTGCGGATAAAAGCGTTTTACGCACCAATACTTACCGCTTAACTACATCTTGATGGAGGATGTTATGGGGAGATTCAAAAAACTTGCATTTACCACTGTTGCGGCGATTACCCTGGTAGCGATGGGCGGCTACATGGCCGGTTACATCACCCCTGATTTCGATTTCGGCACAGCCTATGCCAGAGGCGGCGGCGGCGGTGGTGGCGGTGGCGGAGGCGGCCCGGGTGGAGGCCATGATGGCAATCATGGGGATGGCGGAGCAGATAAGTCCGGCGCCAAAGCCAGTGGATTCACAGGCGGCAAATCAGCCTTGTCCAGCCGGGGCCGTAGTGGCTCGAAAGGCAGAAGTGGCGGCAGAGATTCGATCAGCAAATCCGCCGAATCTGAAGAATCGGATGGCCGGGGTCCCAAATATGGCCAACCCAGCGGAAATCGCGGCGGCAAACCGGCATGGGCACAGGAAGGAATCCCTGAGGTTGAACTTGGTCGGCTCAACGTGGCCCGGGCACCCAACCATGTTCTTGATCGCGCCAAGGCCGAACTGATCGCCAACTGGATCGATGAGAATGCAGGGCTGTACAACATGACGGCTGAAGAGTTCGCAGACTATATCAGTAAGAACTGGGACAGCCTCAGCCTGATCGATTCACCTCTGGAAAATCTGGCAGTGTTGAAGGATGCGATCAATGGCGTGACCACCATCCCTGGCGTTACGCCCGATATCGATCTGATGGCCATTGCACTGGGCATGGCATCCGACAAAAACGTAGCTGTCACCGAGGACACGGTGAAGGCCGTGGCAACAATTCTGGGTGTTGACCCCGCCACTCTGGATGTCAGCACACTTGCCGCCAAGGCTGAAGCCGTGAGACAGGCTGCACTTGCCGGACATGGCTAATACATAGCCCAAGCCTGACTCCATCCCCAGCGCGTGGAACCAGCCGCCGTCAGGCGGCTGGTTTTTAGATTTACAATCTAATTGTTCGGCGCCCACGCAACCGCGCCAATACAGACTGCATTCAGTATTGAAGACTAAAGCCCGCCATCAGCGTGTTGCTGCCGCCTCGCTTCGTAACATCAGCCGCATCCCCAGACCGCCTATAGCAGACTGATAAGGCTCCATTCGATAGTGGTAGGCCGACAACATATCGCTCACGATGGCAAGCCCCAGGCCGGAGCCCGATACGGTTTCATCAAGCTGCCTGCCCCGCTTAAGCATAGTCTTGAACTTATCCTCGGAGACCCCGGGACCGTCATCTTCGATTCTTAAAACCACCGATCCATTTTCGGCCCTGTGCGCGCGCACATCGACTTTGCACTTGGCCCATTTCTGGGCGTTTTCCAGCAGATTGCCGCAGACCTCCATGAAATCTCCACTTTCCATCATCACATGCAGGTCATCGGGGATATCTACTCGCCATTCAATCCTCTTCATATTCGGCAGGTTATTGAGAGTGGAGATGATTTTCTCGACATTGCTCATTACATGAGCCTTTTTCAATCTGTGGTGCTGAATATTCTGAATCTTGGCCCGCGCCAACTCATGATCCACATGCCGTCGCATTGACGAAATCTGTTGTCGCAGAACTTCGGCACTTTCAAACTGATCCTGCTTGACCAGCCGGCGCGATTCCGCAGTCAATATGGCCAGCGGCGTCTTGAGACCATGCGCCAGATCGCTTGCCCGGCTGCGTCCATATTCGGCGCTCAACTCCCGCGATGTGATGAAATTGTTGATCTCCTGAATAACCGGCTTGATCTCAACCGGATAGCTTTCCATCAGCTTTTGCCGTCTGCCCTGCCGCAGCTCAAGCAGTTCCTTTTTAATCTGACTGAACGGCCGCAGACCCACCGATACCTGAACCCACAGGGCAATGAAGAACACCAGGACAAGACCCGACAGCATGAGCAGCAGATCCTGAGAAAAGTCCTGAACAGAACGCGTGATTTCCTTATGATCAAGACTGACGATAATCAGATATTCCTTTTCGCCCTCACCGGCATCAAGCGTGACATTCTGTATCACCGAAAAGAGCTGGGACCCCTCCGGTCCCTGGAGGTCGTGACTGTGCAATTTGGGCAGTTCGGAGACCGGGTGATTTTCCCTGAGATTGAAATCCCACAAGGACCGCGATTTGAGCAAAACACCGTCCTTATCGGAGATTTGCCAATAAGTGCCGCTGAATGGTCTATTGAATCCGGGATCCGGAAGCGGCCTTGTCAGCACCGGCTTGCCATCCTTGGGCTCTCTGAAATTGACGATGAGTTGGTTAAGATGATCTGTCAGTTCCGAGGTTATCCTGCTCTCGACATGACGTTCAAATATTGAGGAAAGCACTAGCCAGGCCGGCGCAATAGCAATCAGGACGACAACTGATGCAAGCAGGATCAGCCGCAGCCGCAATGACCCAGGGAAAAGCATCTTCATCCTGTCATTCTATCACATATCCGACTCCGCGCCGGGTGCGTATCAGATTTGGACCGACCTTCTTGCGAAGCCGCCCGATCAGAACATCGAGGGTATTCTCGTCTCTGAAGTTATTCCTATCGTAGATGTGTTCCATCAATTCCACACGCGGAACCGGACGCCCGCAATTATGAATCAGATAATTTAACGCCTTGAATTCCAAGGGGGAAAGCGACAATATGCGCCCGTTCAGAAACACCTTTGACGTCCGGCTGTCAACGATCAGGGAACCGCATTCTATATGCGAGGTCAGGAATCCGTCAGACCGGCGGATAAGGGCGCGCACTCTGGCCAGAAGCTCTTCCATCTCGAAAGGCTTGGTCAGAAAATCATCGGCGCCGATATCCATGCCCTCAACCTTATCCTGCCAGCTATTGCGGACGGTGAGGATGAGAACAGGAAAGCGTCTGCCGGCTCTCCGCCAGTTATTCAGTACAGTTAAACCATCAATTTTCGGCAATCCCAGATCCAGAATGACCGCATCGAAATCCTCTGTGTATCCAATGAAATCAGCTTCTTCACCATCTCTGGCAAAACGCACCACGTAATTGGCCGCCGACAGGGCCTGACCAATATCCTGAGCAATTCTCTCTTCGTCTTCGACAATCAATATGCGCATCAGGGATAATTCTGGCAGAAAACAGGCTCAATAACATATAGTCGGATGCGCGTTTGCCAGGAATTACCTGCGTGCAGGCACCCGACTTTTGAGCACCCTTCCCCTTAAATCAATATAAGTCAGTTCATAATATACCTTTTTCCCTCGCTTTACTATTCTCACATCGAGAAAGCGACTGCGGCGATTGCTGAACTTCCGCTTTATGATCTGACTTAACGGTATGAATCCCTGGGAATTTCTCTCATAGTCGGGGCTGCCAGTTGAATTCTTTTTCTGGCTACCGGGTCCAGAACCCGGACCGTTGCCTGCGATATTGCCATGACCTGCCCCGGAAGCTTGGCCCGCCCCGCCGGCGCCAGCGCCGCCGCCGCCACTGCCACCACCCGCCATGCAGAAACTGCCAGCAAAGACTATCAGGATAGAGACATTGAGGCAGATAACGAGCAGAAATCGAAGCAACATGTTCAACTCCTCCCTGCTATGCAGCTGCCCCCTGCAAGGACCGGAAACAGATTCGCGAATATGATAATTCTATTTATTTCCACCTGACAAGAATCTGACAGGAACCTTCATCTGTTACGATCCGCTCAGGATCCGACTTGAAATGATGGAGGACAAACTCGCCGGGATGGGATACCCGCCGGCCACCGGCCTGTGGTCGTGTTGCCGGCGCGGCTTCGCCCATTTCAGTGAGCGATACTAATGGGACAAATTAGCCCGGCCGGCCTCTATATGAGTGCCGCAAGGGGCTGGCGATTGTTGCAGGATCAATGTCTCGCCGCCCGGATTATGCTAGAATAACGCCATGAAGTGGCTGCTCGCGATCCTCCTGGTGCTGGCGTCCCTGGCCCTCTTCTCCAGGCCGCCTGGTCCGCTGCATTTCGCCCTGGCCGGCGCCCGGGCCTCCGGCGCCTGCGCCGCTCCAATGGTCAGGTTCCGGGGGGCCGGCAAGGACTTCCCGGCCCTGTGCCGGTCGGCTGAAGCAGCCATCGCTTTCCTCTCTGGCCTTGGCCTTGCCCTGCGCCATCCGGTGCAGATCGACATCGTGCCCGTACTGTCCTGCACGGACCGGAATGAGTGTTTGGGATGCTTTTCCGCCAGCCGCGACCGGATAGAGATCCTCGATCTGACCGCCCGCAACCAAGGCGCCTTCAGGCGGCGCATATTCGGGTTTGATGTGGACGCGGAGCTGCTCGGCTCGGTTGTCGGGCATGAAATCGCCCATGCGGCGCTCCATGATGCGCCCGAAAAACATGGCCGGCCCCTGCCGCGCGGATTTCAGGAATATATCGCCCATGTCACCCAGCTCTCGCTGCTCGGCGATCAGCGCAGAAAGAGGGTTCTCGAGCGCTATGGCGATGCGGCCTTCACCGGCCCCGAGCAAATGACGGCGATCTTCTACCAGATTGACCCGGAAAAATTCGCGGTCATGTCCTATCGGCATTTCCTGGCCACAGCCGACAGGAAAGCCTTTATCAGAAGGCTCGTGGAGGGCAAGGAAAGCCCCTATGAACTCTATTTCCGGTGAAGGCTAAAGCCCGGGGGAACCCGATCAACCGCCCGCCTCAGGCGCGATCCAGCCCCAGTTCGCGCTGCAGCCGCTTTGGCAGCTTATCGGCGATCATGCGGTGGGAGTCCCGCAGATATTGCTTCAGTTCATCCCCGCCGAGCTGCGGCGCCTCATGGCACTGGATCCATTTCATCCCGCGCGAGGCAAGATATGGCGCCGGACGGTAGCCCGGCGCGTCTCTCAGGATTTCATAGCTGAAGTCACTGGCCTTGAAGGTGATGCCCGCCAGTTTGCCGCTGAATCTCCCGATCGCATAGACCTTGCCGCCGATTTTCCACACATGTGAGCCGCCCCATTGCACAATATGGGTGCTGGCCTTGAGCGCGCCGCAAAAGGCGTTGAATTGGTCCTGGTTCATGGGCTCCCGGCCCGAAAGGCCCGGCTACTTCTTGATCTCCACCGAATGCGGATAGGGGATCGAAATGCCGTTGGCATCGAACGCTTCCTTCACCGCCTTGGTCATATCGCATTTCAGCGCCCAGAAATCGGATGCCTTGCACCACAGGCGCATGGTCAGATCGACCGAGCTGTCGCCAAGATTGGTCACACCGACCCAGGGGGCAGGCTCGGCCTGCACCCGCGCATCGGCCGCCGCCACATCCTTGATGATCTGCATCGCCTTGTCGATATCGTCCCCGTAATCGATGCCGAAATCCAGGCTGATCCGTCTGGTGCCGTGATGGGAATAATTGGTGATGACCGAGCCCCAGGCCTTGCCGTTCGGCACGATGATCTGGACATTGTCCGGCGTCGCCAGCTCGGTGATGAACAGGTTGAGGTCCTTCACCGTGCCCATGGTGCCGCCGATATCCACCACCTGCCCCAGCTTATAGGGCCGGAACAGGATCAGCATGAAGCCGGCGGCAAGGTCGCTCAATGTGCCCTGCAGCGCAAGACCGATTGCCAGAGTCGCCGCGCCGAGCACCGCCACCAGCGAAGTCGCCTGCACCCCGAACAGCCCCAGCACCGTCACCAGTACGATCAGCAGGATCCCCCATTTGACGATGCTGGCGGCGAAATTGCCGAGCGTGTTGTCGATGTTTTCATGCGCATTGACCTTGCGCCGGATCATGCCGCTGACAAAGCCGGCGGCGATCCAGCCGATGACCAACACGATCAGCGCCTTGACGCCGTTCATCAGCAACGGGCCGTAATTGGCCATAATTTCCGCAACACCATCCATGACAACAGGCTCCTTAAAGGTTCAGGCATAGGAATCAATGGGCCGGAATCTGCCTGATTTACCCCTGGCGCGCAAGGCCGGGCGGTCTTAGTTTTCAGCCGCCGGCACGGTCCGCGCCCGGCGCTATGAATTGGGCGCTCGCCCCCCTTCGCCTCAGCAGCAGCGCGATACGTTTTTCACCGAGCAGCAGGCATAGCGCCCCTTGCACATGAAGCAATAAGGCGCGCTGTCCGGGCAATAATAGCGGCTGGCCCCGCAACGCACCTTGGCTTCGCGCACGGTATCGGGTCGGGCCTTGGTCTTGTCATCCATCAGAACCGGCAGCCGGCTCGGCAGGCGCGTCATCTTCTGAGGTGTCGCACCCCCCGGAAGCATCAGCGCGGCGATGCGGCATGTGGCGGGCTGGAGCCCGCTACCCGTGCCGAGCAGGGCGGACAGCTCATCGGCGCTGCCGGCAGATGAGCCGACCGAAGCCGGGCCGGCCAGCAGCAACAGAGCCAGGAGTGCAAATAAATAACGGGTCATGATTGTCCCTCCATGCAAGATGCGGCCGCAGCGACAATTCATACCCTCCGCACCACGGCGGCGATTGAACAATTGGGATAAGGACCCTAATTATGTCAATGGGTTGTCAGATGGGGAATGTGGCAAATCGGAGCAAGTTGCTTGCGCTGGCCGCGAGCGGCGGCGGCTCATCAGGCCCGGGGGCTGCGCGAATCTCCGATCACTTTCAGGATATTGGCCAGAGAATAGCCGGCCATGATGGCGCCGCTGACCGGCATCACCGCATACCATAGCGGCCGCGGCCAGGACAGGATCGGCGACACGTCGATTGCCGAAATGGTCAGGTTGAGGCTGTACAGGGTGAACAGGATGATGAACACCATGGCGGCGGCCTCCAGGACGAGCCTGTAGAGCCAGCCGAAGCGCCATGCGGCCACGATGTCATAAACCGCCTCGATGCGAAAATGCGAATTGGTGCGCCACAATTCCGCCGCGCCGATAAACACGATCCACGCCACCAGCAGCTCGATGATCTCATCCGACCAGCTCAGCGTGGCGACCGGCCAGAACCGGATCAGCACCACCCCGCCCATCACGATGGTGAGGGCCATGAAGCTCAGCGTGCAAAAGCCGCGCAGCACCGCCGAGATAAGCCGGTCGAGTTTGTGCCAGTCAGTTTTCATCACACACCCTCCCCCATCAGTCCGGCATCAGCAGGTTCGGCAGCCACAGCGACACTTCCGGCACGAAGCTGATCACCAGCAACACCGCGAAAATGCCGATCAGATAAGGCATCAATTCCCGGCTCAGCCGGCCCACCGGCACCCCGCTGATGCTGGAGACCGCATAGAGGCTCATCCCCACCGGCGGAGTCAGCAGCCCGAGCATGGAGCACAGCACCATGATCAGCCCGAACTGCACCGGATCGATGCCATATTGGGCGATCAGCGGCATGAACACCGGAATGGTGATCACCAGCACCGCAATGCCCTCCATGAAACAGCCGAGCACGATCAGCACGAAGATCACGATCAGCAGCAATGTGACCCGCGAGGAGGTGAACGCCACCAGCCCGTTGATCACCTGCTCGGGGATCGACTGAATCACCATCATCCAGCCGAAAAACCCGGCCGCCGCGATGATGAACAGCACTTTCACGCTCTGCTCGATGCTGGTCCACAGGATGGAGGGCAAATCGGCAAAGCCAATCTCGCGATAGACCACCCCGCCCACCAGCAGCGCATAGAGCGAGGCCACCACCGCCGCCTCGGTCGGCGTGAACAGCCCGCCCAGAATGCCGCCGATGATGATCACCGGCATGAACAGCGCCAGCACCGATTTTCTGAAAGTGAGCAATAAAAACCGCAGCGAAGCCCGCTCGCTGCGGGGGAAATGCTGGCGCCGGGACACGAAATAGACCCCCGCCATCATCGCCAGCCCCATCAGCACGCCGGGCACGAAACCGGCAATGAACAATTTGCCGATCGAAACCCCGGTAATGCTGCCATAGATCACGAAAGGAATGCTCGGCGGCACCACCGGGCCGATGGTCGAGGAGGCGGCGGTGATGGCGGCGCTGAACTCGCGCGGATAGCCGTTTTTGGTCATCGCCTCCATCTCGACAAGGCCGAGCACGGCGGCGTCGGCCACCGCCGCCCCGGACATGCCGGAAAAGATCATCGAGGAGACGATATTGACATGGCCAAGCCCGCCGCGCAGATGCCCCACCAGCGCCAGCGCAAAAGCGAACACCCGCTTGGTGATGCCGCCGGTATTCATCAGATTGCCGGCCAGAATGAAGAACGGAATCGCCAGCAGGGTGAACCCGGTGGTGGCCGAATACATGCGCTGGGCCATGATCGGCAGCACCGAGCCCTCGCCCATCAGCACCAGGGTCACCAGGGCGGTCAGGCCCATGGCGACGGCGATCGGCATGCCCAGAAGCACCAGCCCGACCAGAGCGACGAATATGATGGCTGTCAGCATGATTTCGCCTCTACCGGCCGGGCCTTATCGGTCTAGATTCGCGTCATTTGCCGCGTTCGGCATCCACCATTTTCATGAAGGTGTCGAAATTCTCCTTGCCGGCAAAATCGGAGATCCGCGCATAGGCCGGCGCCATTTTGGCCCGGAACAGCTCCCGGTCCGGCATGGTGACCTTCATGCCCTTCTCCTTCAGCTTGCTGACGAGATTGTCCTCTTCCTTGACCATCACGTCGCGGAACCACTGCCCGGCCTTTTTGCTTTCCTCGCGGATAATGGCCTGCTGTTCCGGCGTCAGTTGCTGCCAGGCCTTGCGGCTCATCACATGCACCATGGAATTATAGACATGGCGGGTGATCGCCAGATAGGGCTGCACTTCATAAAGCTTGAAGTGATAGATCACCGATAGCGGGTTCTCCTGGCCGTCGACCACCCCCTGCTTCAGCGACAATGGCAGTTCCTTGAAGGAGATCTTGGTGACGATGGCGCCGGTGGCTTCCATGGCCGCCTGAAGCTGCACTTCCGGCGGGGTGCGCATTTTCAGCCCCTTCATGTCGTCCGGCACATTGACCGGATGCTTGCCATTGGTGACATTGCGGAAGCCCCATTCCCAGTTCGACAGGAAAATCAGCCCCTTCGGCTCCAGGCGCGGCGCGATCCAGTCCATGAACGGCCCGTCCAGCACCCGCCAGGCATGGGCATAATCCTTGAACACGAACGGCGTCATCACCGCCGCGAAGGCCTTGTCATATTTGGCCAGCTGGCCCTGGGTCGGCAGGCTCATATCGAGCGTGCCATGCACATTCTGCTCCAGCATTTCCGGCGGCGAACCCAGTTTCTGGGCCGGATAGATCTTCACCGTCACCGCCCCATTGGTGCGCGCCTTGACCGCCTCGGCAAACATCATAGTCGCCTTGTGGCCGGGATGGGATTCCGGCGCGTAATGCCCAAGCTTCAGCTCCAGCGACAAAGCCGCCGAGCCCGACAGGCCGATCGCCGCCAGCGCCCCCGCAAGCGTTATCGCCAGGCCGCCGCAGAGTTTTCCGAAACGCCGTAATCCAGTTTTCCGATACGAAATCATCTCATACCTCCTTTGATTTAAGACCCCTTATTGTTATTTTGTTATTTATCACATATTATAATGTCGTACAAGTTGACAATTGAACTCATCGTGCCGAGCCGTCATGATGGCGCAATCAGCCGCGATAAGTGAAGATGTTTGGATTTCAATGCTCTAGAGCTTGTGCTATGCATGAAAGTCTAAGCATGCCCGAGTGCAGATTGAATCGTTAGCCCCTGTCATGGCCTCAATATTACAACGTCGGCAAAGCCTGTCCTCGCAACTTGTAGCGGAGTTGCGGGCTCTGATCGATAAGGGCACTTTCAAGCCCGGCGACAAAATTCCGTCCGAGAACGAGCTGATGACCCGCTATTCCGTCAGCCGCACCGTGGTGCGCGAGGCGATTTCCGGTCTCAGGGCCGACGGCCTGCTGGAAACCCGCCAGGGGGTCGGCGCCTTTGTCACCCGCCGCCCGAAGAAACGCCTCGACCCGTTCGACCCTCAGGACATGCAGGCGGTGCTGCACATTATCGAATTCCGCCTCGCCTTCGAGCCCGAAGTGGCCGGCATTGCCGCCAAGCGCCGCACCAAAGCCGACCTCAACGACCTGAAGGCCAAATTCGACGATCTGCATTCCAAGTCCCTCGACGCCAATTCCTTCGTCAAACCGGATTACGAGTTTCATCTCGCCATCGCCAAGGCGGCCCATAATCCCTATCTCATTCAACTGGGCGAACATCTGGGGCCGCAGATCATCCCCCATTCGATCATCCATGTGCTGGCGCCGGAGATTCCGGAGGATATGAGCTTTCTCAAACGGGTGCGCGGCGAGCATGAGGACATCTACCGGGCCATCGTCGATCAAAAACCCCAGGCCGCCCGCAAGGCGATGAAGTCCCATTTGAAGAACAGCCTCGCCCTTTACAGCCAATATCTCGATCTCTGATCCCCCTGCCCCCGCCTCGCTCCCGCGCCCTTAATTTATACTTTTGCGCGTATGAGCGGTCCGGATCCCTATCGCAATACAAGAATCTGTTGCCGCTCACGGAGCCAAAAAAGCCAGCACTCGATTAACCTATTAATTCCATTAGGGTTTAACCCTTTTTTTACACTGACATTTGATTATTTGCACACCAGATTCATTCCCCCCTATCAAGGAGCCACATAGATGTTTCTCAGCAGTTCCGGCAATAACGCACAAGCGATCATCGAGGCTTTCAGCCGCTCCCAGGCGCTGATCGAATTCAAGCCGGATGGCACGATCCTGACTGCCAATGAAAATTTCCTCAAGGCGTTGGGGTATGAATTGAGTGAAATCGAGGGCAAACATCACAGCATGTTTGTCGAGCCCGCTTTTGTCCAGAGCCCGGAATATCAGGAGTTCTGGAAGAACCTGGCCGCCGGCGAATTTAATGCCAATGAATTCAAGCGCATCGGCAAGGGCGGCAAAGAAGTGTGGATCCAGGCCTCTTACAATCCGGTGCTGAACGGCTCCGGCAGGGTGGTGAAAGTGGTCAAGATCGCCACCGACATCACCGCGGAAAAGCTGCGCAGCGCGGATTTCGCCGGTCAGATCGATGCCATCAACCGCTCCCAGGCGGTGATCCATTTCGATCTGGACGGCACCATTCTGGACGCCAATGACAATTTCCTGAACACGCTGGGCTACAGCCTTGCGGAGATCAAGGGCAAGCATCACAGCATGTTTGTCGAGCCCGCCTATGCGCAAAGCCCTGACTACAAGCATTTCTGGGAAAATCTCCACGCCGGCAAGTTTCAGTCCGATGAGTTCAAGCGCATCGGCAAGGCCGGCAAGGAGGTATGGATCCAGGCCAGCTACAACCCGATATTCGACGCCAGCGGCAAGCCGTTCAAGGTGGTCAAATTCGCCACCGACGTCACCGCCCAGGTGCAGGAGCGCATGCGCAGGGCCGAAATCCAGAAGGGCATCGATGCGGACCTGACCGAAATCGCCACCGCCATCGCCTCCTCGAGCGAACAGGCCGAAAGCTCCGCTGCCGCCGCCTCCCAGACCGCGGGAAATGTACAGACGGTCGCCACTTCGGCCGAGGAACTGGTGGCCTCGATCAACGAGATCAACCGCCAGGTCCAGACCGCGCTGGAGGTTACCCAGCAGGCCGTCGAGGAAGCCGGCCAGTCGAGCAAGATCATGTCCGGGCTGTCAGATGACGCCAAGGAGATCGGCAATGTGGTTGAACTTATTGATAATATTGCCAATCAGACCAATCTGCTCGCCCTGAACGCCACCATCGAGGCGGCCCGGGCCGGTGAAGCCGGCAAGGGCTTCGCGGTCGTGGCCTCCGAGGTGAAGAGCCTGGCCTCGCAGACCGGCAAGGCCACCGAGGGAATTGCCTCTCAGGTCGAGGCTGTGCAGGTCACCACCGGCCAGGCGGTAGCCGCCATCGAGGCGATCATGAAGATCATTCAGCAGATCAGCGAGATTTCCAGCGGCATTTCCAGCGCCGTGGAAGAGCAATCGGCAGTGACGCAGGACATCTCCACCCATATGCAGTCGGCCTCGCAAGGGGTGGAACTGGTGACCAACAATATCCAGTCCATCTCCAGCGCCTCGGCCCAGATCGATCAGGCCACGCAGAAGGTCCGGGAGGCCTCCAGACAGCTCGCGGGATAAGCGCGGCTACCCCCCACGTAAAGCAAAGTGTTTCCGGGCGCAAAACGCCCGGAAACTTGTTTTAAATACAGACCCTTAAACCGATTTATATTCCTTCGATTTGAACGAGACCTGCCTTGCCTGCGGTGTGGCGTTGGCAATTTTGCGGATATTGCCCCAAGTGTGCTTGTAATTGGGCAGCACCAGCTCGTTGACGCCGGGATTGACCACATTGCCCTGACTGCCGGCGGGAGAGCCGAACACCATCGCGACCTGCCCGCGCCTGGCGGTATCCGTGGGATAGGCCATGCCCTGGGTCGCTCCGTTCTCATTGGCGATTTCGATCAGGTCACCGGCCCCGATTCCCAGTTCCGCCATGTCCTCTTCGTTCATTTCGATGAACGGATAGGGGAAGCGGTCCTGAATGAAATCATTATCCTGGTCGAGGAACTGGTTCTGCCAGAAGATATTGGCCCGGACATTATTGACCCAGAACTTGTGGCTGGCCTTCTCGCGCGCCTTGCCGGCCGCCTGCCAGCCGCGCCACTTGGCGGCGCAGAACAGGGCCTTTTTATCCTCGCGGCCATGGCGGGTGAACTGGCCATCCGCATAGAGACGCTCGGTGCCGATGAGTTTTCCGTTCTCATAGCCGACCACCGGCTCCTGTACGCCATTGGTACCCATGGCCCGCAGGCGCTCATAGGTCACGTCCGGATTGCCTTTGTGATAGCCGTCCATGAAGGCGTCTTCCTCGGTCTTCCAGTCATAGCCCTTGAACTGGTCGGCATAGTCCGGCTTGCCCATCTCCCGGAGCACGCGCTCCATATTCTGGGCGATTCCGGCCGCAATCAGGCAGTCCGGTTTCGAATTGCCATGCGGATCCATGAACTTTTCGGAAAGACGCAGGCGCCTTTCACCGTTCATCGAGGTGAGGTTCATCTCATTGGCTTCACAGGCCGGCAGCACCACATGGGCGTTCTGGCCGATCTGGCAGTGGATGATATCCACATCCACCACAAACAGCCCGCCGGCATTGACCGCGGCGACAATCGCATCGACCAATTGCTCGCGCGTGCCGCCAGCGGCGGCATCCATCGCTTCCTTGACCATGTCGGAGCGCCGTTTGTGGATGCGCTTGAATTCCGAGGCGTTCAGCGTCGTCTTGTGGTGGTCGGTGGCCCAGACATGATGCACCTTACCGCCGCCGCGGATCAGGAGATTATCGACATATTCAGCCGGCCGCCCCACATGGGCGTCGGATGGACGATAATAGCCCTCCTGATGTCCGCCGAGCCGGCAGACGCCGCCGCCCTCGCGCCCGATATTGCCCGTGGCCAGGGCGATATTCACCAGCGCGCCGATGGTGCGGTAATTGTCATTGCCCCAGATGATGCCCTTCTCATAGACCGTCACGCATTTGCGCGCCGCGCCGTCGCTCTTGGGTTTGGCGATCCATTCGGCGGCCTTTTCGATATCGGCTTTCGATATACCGCAAATCTCGGCGGCCTTGTCCAATGAGGTCTTGCAGGCCGACAAGGCGTATTCGAGACTGCCAAGGCCGGCGGGATGCGCATCGTCGAGCGGCTGCGCCTCGCCGTCCGGGAAGGTCGACTTGGCGATGAAATCCTTGTCGATCCAGCCCTTGGCGACGATATGGGTGAACAGGGCGTTGAACAGCGCCATGTCTGTGCCCTCTTTGATCGCCAGATGCAGGACATTCTCCTTTCCGGCGACCTCCTCGGCCGCATTGATGGTCACGGTGCGGCGCGGATCGACCGCGATGAACTTGGCGCCATTGCGCAGACCCGGCACCATGTGGTTCAGGAACAGATTGGTCTGGGTCTCCAGCGAATTGGCCCCGATCATGAAAATCGTGTCCGTGAGCTCATAATCCTTATAGGCGTAATTGAGTTCACCCACCCCCATATCGCGGGTGGAGTGCACCTCTGAATTATAGGCCGGGCGATTGTGGATGCGGCAGTTCTTCACTTTCATGCTCTCGAAATAGAGCTTGCCGGTCCCCCAGGTGTTTTCATAGCCGCCGGCCGAGCCGCCATGGTCGAACATCGACACCACCAGGTCGTCTTCCGAGCCCTGGGTCACGACCCGCGCGGTGACGCGCGCCACCAGATCGAGCGCATCGTCCCATGATGTCGGCTGCCAGACGCCGTTGCGCCAGACCAGTGGATCGCCCAGACGCTGCTGCTGGGTGCCGGTCACGTAAGACGGCCGGTTTTCAGCCATGCGCGCCCCGCGAATGGAGCCGAGACCGGAATTGACCACGCAATCCTTGTCCGGCATCACGATCAGATGCACATCCTTGCCGTTCTGGCGCACCATATTATACATGGACGGCGCCGCCCACTGGCCATCGGCCGGCTGCTGCTCGCCCAGATTGATCCCGAACGCGTTATTTTTCGTCGTGCCCTGCTTGTTGCGCGGCCAGCTATAGGCCTTATAGCCACAGCCGACGATGCAATAGTGGCAGGTTACGTTGTGAACTGCGGCATCCTTCGGAGGGATGGGCAGACGGTCGATTTGACGTTTGTAAGCCATTGTTTCGCCTCCTTTTTTAAAGCACGTTGGACGGGCGGCCGAAAATCAGGTCGCTTGCGCCTTCGGCGTAAATGTCGCCCTTTGCATCCACATGAAGCGTGAACTGGGGCAGATTCTGTGTGGCGTGGCCCCAGATCTGCTGGCCGCCCGCTTCGGAGTCGAAACGCGAAAAATGACCGGGGCAGTTGAATGATCTGTCGGACTTCCGGTAGGTCAGCTGCCAGCCCTTATGGGGACAGAGAACGGAATAGGCGACAATGTCCTGATCCGGCCCGACACCGCCTTCGACCGGCTGCCCGAGCTTCAGCAGCACGCCCGGGCTGTCCGCATCCGGATATTCGATATCGAGCGGCTCATTGACTGTCAGGTCGGCGATATTGGCCAGCCGGTTAGACGGATAATCAATCTGGGCATTGGCCGGGCTGGCTTTGGCCGAGCTGTTGGGCAACACGGTGGTGGCAACGACGCCCGCCGCGGCCACACCCCCGCCCTTCAAAAACTGACGACGGCCGAGATCGACCATCTTCCTGCATCGAGACATGTGATTTCCTCCCATTTTTTCATTTATGGCCATTGAGAGGCAAATCCTGTGCCAGATACACAAGATCTTGATTTATTTGAACTTTGAAAAATAACCAGCCCGGCGGTGCCATCGAATGTTCGGAAATCCGAACCTCGTCCCTCCCCCGGGTTCAGGATTCCGGACGTTCGGACTTGATCCCCAGGCGGGTCATCTTATCCCACAGGGTGGTGCGGGAAACATTGAGCAAGCGTGCCGCCTCGATGATTTTTCCCTCGGTCCTGGCCAGGGCCCGTTCGATATGGCGGCGCTCGGCTTCATCGCGGATGCCGGCCAGCGGGGAGAACGCCTCCTCGGCATTTCCATTGCTGGCCCGGTCGGGAAACATATCCTGCGGCAGGATGAACTCAGAGCGCCCCACGGCGACCCCCCGCTCGACCCTGTTGCGCAATTCGCGCAGATTGCCCTTCCAGGGATGATCGAGCGCCATGTCCTCGGTCAGGCTGGAAAAGCCCTGAAAATGCCTGTTCTGCCGCTGAGAGGCCGCTTTCAGGAACTTGTCCATGAAGCACACAATGTCTTCAGGCCGCTCCCTCAGGGGCGGTAAATCCAGCAGCAGCACCGCCAGCCGGTAATAGAGATCCTCGCGAAACAGCTTATCCTGGCAGACCTTGATCAGGTCCTTGTTGGTGGCGGAGATGATCCGGCCCTCAAACCTGATCGGCGTCTCGCCCCCGACCCGGTAGAAACTGCGATCCTCGATCAGCCTCAGAATCTTGGCCTGCAGCATCAGGGGCATGTCGCCGATCTCATCCAGGAACAGCGTCCCGCGCCCTGCCCGCTCGGCATAACCGTGATGCCGCTTGTCCGCGCCAGTAAACGCGCCGCGCTCATGGCCGAAAATCTCGCTTTCGAGAAGCTCTTCGGGAATGGCCGCGCAGTTCACCGCCATGAACGGCCCGTCCGCGAAGGCGGAGCGTTTGTGCAGCAGCCGGGACGTGACCTCCTTGCCCACGCCGGTCTCGCCCAAAATCAGCACCGGCAGGTCATTTGGCGCATAATCGCCGATGGTCGCCTCGATTTCACGCATCTGCGCCGATACGCCCAGCGTCACGTCTTCGAGGGCACCCTTGTTGCGGCGCGGTTTGGTATATTCCCGGATGCGCATCAGGAATTCTTCGAACACGAAAGGCTTGGTCAGATAATCAACCGCCCCCAGCCGCATCAGACGAACCGCCTGATCCATCTCCGCATATCCGGTGATGAAAATGAAGGGCTGCAAATTGCTCTTTTTCTGCAGGCTGCAGAAAATCTCTTCCCCGTTCATGTCGGGCAGCCGGATATCGCACACGATAACGTCGGTCTGGTCCAGCGATGACGAACCAATCGCGTCCTTGCCGGTTTGCCACCATTGCACCGACCAGCCCTCGATCTCCAGGCGCTGCACGATGGACTGGCCCATGATCGGATCATCCTCAATCAATCCAACCTTGAAGGGTTCATGAGGCATGATCGGTTTCCCCGGTAATGTCGCTACGGGACAGCATGATCCTGATGATGCTACCACCACCCGGCCGCGATGCAAGCTCCAGCTTGGCGCCGATTTCGTCCGCGACCTGCCGCACCACCCACAAGCCCAGCCCCTTTCTCTCCGGCAACGCCCGATATGTCTGCCCGGTCAACAGCTTGACCGATTCCGCCGGAAGCCCCGGCCCCCGGTCGCCGACCTCGATCATCAGGCCGTCTTCGCGTTTGACCGCCTTTAACAACAGGTCAGCCCCCTGCCCCGAGGCGGCGCTGGCGTTAAGAAGCAGATTGGTCAGGGCCTGGCGCACCGGGCCGGCCGGGCAAAAACAGGTAAAGCTGTCATCGCCCTCAATCGTCAGCTCCAATGTTTGTTGCCGGCGCCGCAGATCCGGTGACAGCAGCAGTTTCGCATCATGAAAATCGCTCCGGGACAAAGGCCGCGCCTGGCGCTCGGGCCGGTAAGTCGCGAGGGCCGCCCGCACCACTTCGCCGATCCCCTGCAGGCCGCGCTGCAACAGATCGAGCGAAACCTCGCGCACCTTGGCCTCCGCCCCATGTTTCTTCAGCGTGTCCACCGCATTCAGCATCCCGCCCAGCGGATTGTTGATCTCATGGGCCATCACCGAGGACAGGCGCCCGAGCGTGGCCAGCTTTTCCTCCTCGGCCAGTTTTCGGGACAGGTTCCGTCGTTCCTCATCGGCCTCAAGCAGCGAATTATATGTCATGAACAGGCGCCGGGTCTCCGAATTGCGGGCCATCCGCCCGGACACATCAACCCGCCTGCCCCGGCCTTCCACCGCCTCGCTCATCAGTCTTTCCAGCGTCTGCATCGGCTGCACCATCTGGCGGATGGTGATGAAGCCGATCAGCGACAGCAGCGCGGTCAGGGCGATATTGGTGATAATCAGGGTCGAAAGCACATTGCGGCGTTCTGCAAGCGGCAGGCTGGCGTCAAACACCGCATAAATGCGGCCGATCGTTGTGTTTTGATAGACGATATCGCGATGCAGATAGGCCAGCCGGTCGCCGTCCTCGATTCTGATCTTCTTTTCCGGAAACCGTGCGATCAGCCCATCCTTCATCTTCTCGAGGCTTGGAAATTTCACCGGGTCGGTGGCCGCCAGAATGGATCCGGACGGTGTCGTGACGATGGTTTCAACCGGCACGATCTTGGTGTTGACCGGCCTCAGCCTTTCCAGCGCATCAAAGATTTCCCAACTGTCCTCGCGCAGCACCGAGGGCGATATGGAGGCTGTGATGCCATCAAGATAGGAATCGGCGATATTTTGCAGATAAGTCTCCTGAATGGTACCAAGACGGTCCAGGACCCGCTCGGTAATGACCGCCGACACCAGAAACATCAGCACCAGCACCGCCAGCGGCACCCGCCAGATCAGCGGCAATCTCAAATGCTCGGAGATTCTCACAGCACGCCGCGCAGTTCGTCAACCATGCGGACGATCCCGTCATAAACACGTTCCTTCGGCATGGCAAAACCGGTCAATTTCAGCATATCCAGCACGCGGCGCCCCTGCGGATCGTTCGCCATGCCGATCAGGGCCGCCTGCAGGGCATGGGTCTTGCCGGTGTCCGCGCTTTTTCGGCTGGTCGCGATGGGCGGAAAGCCAAGCCATTGCGAACGGTGCATCACCCTGGTCCGGGACACCAGTTCCGGTTCCAGCTCCCGCATCACCTCCCACACATAGCCATCGACACTGCCGGATTGAGCTAGGTTTGACGCCACGGCGCGAATGACATTGCGATGTCCATAAGTGAACAATGTCTTGCGGAAAAAGCTCTCCGGCTTGAAGCCTTGCTCGAACATCAAGGTGCGGGTCACGAGAAACCCCGAATTGGAATTGGGGTCTGAGAACGCATGGATATCGCCGCGCAGATCCGCAATGGTCTGCGCTTCGCGCCCGGAAGCCACAATCAGATAGGATTGATAGAGCGGTTTGCTGTTCCACTCCGGAATGGCGACAAGTTCGAGGCTGTCGCGAAACTGTATGAAGGGATAGCCGCAGATCCACGCCGCATCGAGCTGCCCCGAAACCAGCAACGACGTCACTTCCTGGTAAGTGCGCCGGGTGATCAATTCGATGCCAAATCCGGTCGCCTTGCCCAGATAGGCCTTGAGCGCATTCAGCAATTGCAGGTCGTTGTTTAAAAAGACAGGAGTGAGCCCGAATTTGATGACCGGCCCATTGAGCGCCCGCGCCGGTTTCAGGCCCGTAGCCAGCGCAAGGCACGCCCCTGCCGCCACGAAACGCCTGCGGGACAGCGCGGTGGCGGATTTTCGTCTTGGTCTGATAGACATCCTTCCTCCCTGTCTTTCCAAGATAGCGTCATCGCTCCGGGCGTTTCAAATGAAACTTGGAAAAGGAAAACTGCCCCCCAGACCAAAAGCTTCCGGCGCGCCCGCCCCACTCACAACCGCCCGGTGTCTGCGGCCATTGGCGAGGGCGCCGGGGGCGCGGCGGCGCAGCGCCCGGGCCCCGCCGGCGCAGAATCGGTTTACCTCACCGGCTGGTTTGTGGGATGATTGCAAAGCGCAAATAACA
Source organism: Hyphomicrobiales bacterium (assembly GCA_002869085.1). GTDB lineage: Bacteria > Pseudomonadota > Alphaproteobacteria > Rhizobiales > BM303 > BM303. The sequence goes on from PKTQ01000075.1 coordinate 21,009, forward strand.
GAAGGTTGGGGGCGATGAAGACAATCGTGGCGGCGATCGACAGTTCCAAACACAGCGCCAAGGTGCTGCAAAGGGCGGCCGGCGAAGCGGTCAATCATGACGCCGAGCTTATTCTGGTACATGCCGTCAGCCCGCATGAGCTCAGCAATGAGGAACTGGAATATGCCGAAAAGCGCTGCGGCGAGAAATTCCGCAAGCTGGTGGGCGGCGGCGTGCTGTCGGAGTTCCAAAGCAGCGATGAGGCCAACCCGCCATCGATGAAGAAATTTATCAGGGCGCGGGATCTGTTCTTCAAGTTCCACGGCGAGGATTTGCTGAAGCAGGCCGGCGAGGACGCCCGCAAACAGGGCGTCAAATCGGTGCGCACGGTCCTGAAGGAAGGCGCCGCCGCCAAGGCCGTGCTGGAGGCGGCGCGGGATGAAAACGCCGACCTGATCGTCATTGGCCGCAGCGGCCAGGGGCGCATAGCCGAATTTTTCCTCGGCAGCACCGCCCGAAAAATCCTGAACAATGCCGACCGCTCGGTCCTGACCGTCGAATAGGGGCGCGAAGGCCGGGCTCTCTGCCTTGCTTTGCTACCAGAAGGAAATGCAGCAGCTACCATCGAAGCTCAAGGAGAAGCTGCCTGAAGGAATGACAGCGAGCGACCTCAAAGCTGCCATAGCGGCCTACCACCCGGCCCTTGAGTCGCTCTTCGGGAAGGACATGGGGTTGGTCTTCATGTTCACCGAAAGCCGCATCCTTATGGCCACCCTGATGAGATTGATGAAGAAAGGGATAGCTGCCCTGCCCATGCATGATGGGATCATGGTGCCGATAAGCAGCAAAAAGGAGGGCATGGAGGCTATGAGCCAGGCGGCTATTGAGATTATTAGCAAGGTGTTGCACAGCACAGAGAAGACAGTATGGAAACCGGAATACTAACAATCTGCTATCATAGGGTGCCTGCCCCAGGGATTTCTAGGTATGCTATGGGCTGGCATGAATGATGATCAATCTCTCAATCATCTCATGTTATTTTTTCATCTCTGACTTGTGCATACGAAGATCGCACGGTAAGAATGTTTTATCTCTAGTCAAAGGCTGTTCAACAAGAAATATCAATCATGAAACTTGATTTGCGCATTGCCACGATTGTGATGACCGGTGCGTGGAATTGCGATATTTTCACGCCTCCTTGGATTGCAAAGTATCTTTTCAACTATCAAGAAGATCAAGAGGTTAAAGGTAGCCATATTATTTTTCAGCCTGATAATGGCCCACCTAGAACCATCAACTATATCGACGATATTGGCGTTAGCGCTGCAAGTGGTCGTTTGGAACTATTTCTTAAGTCAACAGAACAAAAAGATTTCAATCTACTTGAATCTGTAGCTAAAAATGCGATCTCTGTATTAAAACACACTCCAATGGGGGCTTTTGGTATCAACTTTAGGTTTGTTGAAGAAACACCATCGACCGACCTTGTTGATAAACTTAAAGCACGAGATAATCTTGATGAGCATTTTGAAATTAAATCAGAAACTTTCACATCCACAATAGCGTATGCAGAAAATGTAGACCTCAATTTAACAAGAATAATTTCTGATGAAGGTGTTAAGCTAGGATTTAATTACCATAGTCACCCCTTAAGCATTGACAATGCAGAGGTCTTAATCTCCAAAGCTATAAATTTAAGATATGAGGAAACGAAAGAACTTATTCATCGGTTATACGATAGACTCGATGATATTGGGATAATTACGCATTAGATATTAATGGGAGGTGGATCTTCATGAGCAACACTCAAAAAATAGCAAAATTCCAAGTATTTACAATAAAATCAGGCGCTTTGCCCAAGATCAATACAGAAACAGGCTATACGATAGCTCCTGAAGAAACCTCAATCACAATCTCCGATGCCGTATCTTTCAGGGAAGAACGAGTTCGTATAACACCTGAAGTTGAGCAGCCCTCACTGATGAATATCAACCAACGACTTCATAGTAAGAATCCTCCACTTGAGGGTGGTGATACAGACAGCCAAGAAGTCAGCGCAACCTCTGGCTAGACTCTCGCTCATTTTGCAAGCTGCTGGAAGTCTTCAGAATGTCAATGGAGTTCATATTTGCAGATGCTGCCAAAGTAGACCTAACGTCTTTACGTCAAGGTGATCTACTTGAGAAATCAGACGAACTAGCAGAAGCGGTTCGGGCGGCGCACTCATATTACGCTGAAGCTGACGACTATACTCATTTCTTAGTACTCACCCAATCGTGCGACTTAGTCAAGCGCGACAGCAAGCCCCCCAAATCACCATATATAACCCTTGCTGCTGTGAGGCCGCTTCAGAAAGCTCTAGATCGTCGTGTTACCAAGTACCTCGCGCAAGGAATTGAATTCCCATTACGAGTATGTGAACGCAACCGGCGAATATTACTCGATCAATTTCTAGAAAGATTGCTCCACAATACCGAAGATGGTCTCTTCTTTATAAGAGCTGGCAGTGCGCCAACAGTTATCCGAGATAGCTGTGCTTTTCTGCCCTTATCTATAGCTTTAAGAAATACACACTATGATATTTGCCTGAATAATAAAGTCGCACAATTGGAAGACATTTTTGCTGCTAAATTGGGATGGATGGCAGGAAATCAGTATTCTCGCATTGGCACACCTGATTTTGAAGAGCATTTACCTGATGCAAATTTGTATAAAAAGAATTTCTTTGATGAGGTGTTGCATAATAATACAGCTTGGCTTTCTCCATCACAAATTAAATTATTAAAAGAAAAGATTAGAACCTGGAATAGAGAGAATAAAGACCTTCAAATGACAGAAGAAGTCGCAAGGTCTATGTTATCTTCAATACCTGGAGATTTTTACTTAGCCATAAGCCGAGCAATAAACCTTCTTGTTGATAAAGGAATCATAGATGATAATGCAGCGAAAATTAGCAGAGCAACAAATATACTAAAAAGTGATCCTGCACTTAAGAAATTAATTACAAGCGCTGACTGAGCAAATTGAGAAGTTTCCAAAAATAATTATGATTACTATTTTGTAAGACAAAACTAAGTGAATGTCGGAAGTATTTTTAGGCCCCTCACGCGACACCTCCAATTTACGTGGCAATGGTTTGGTTTTCCCCATGGGGCGGCTAAAGGTTTCATTTTCCGCTTCGAGGAGCATGGAGTGCACAAGCAGCGCATACCGGATGGAGCGGCGATGAGCACAAAACCAGTGCGCCCCCTCGCCCAGCTTGATGCATCCTCATCAGGCCAAGGCTCAGAGCAAATACAAATGCCGGAATGCGTCCCTCCCAGTGGGATCAGTTCACATCCCCGAGCCCGGACGACATGCCCGGCGAGGGAGGCGGTGCCGGGGGCACCGTGCCCAGGGGCCTATTCATTTGGCATTCGGCATGCCAGCGAGCCCCCATGTGACGAACCCGCCAGCCTCCGGGACATCGCTCCTGAAGTTGCCGATAGGGCGCCGCGCTTTGGTCGGGAAACAGCGTGCACAAGCCTCTGCGCCGGTCATAATCCATGGTGCGGCAAAAGCCGATATCCTCGCAGATCACCATGCATGCCCCTTCGCTGACCCCTCGGAGCACATGTCGGTCCTGCCCTCGCGCCGGTTGAGCCAGTGCGAGGCAGAGCCCCGGCAGGAGACACAGCGGAAGCCAAAATCCGGCCACGCCCGCCACCCCCCTGCCGGTCACAGAACCGGTTTGATCCATTGGCTGTTCCTCGGGTTATGGATCTTGCTGCTGGCCTGATTGTGCCGAACCTTGCCGCCCCCGCCGCCGACCGGTCCGGGCACCGTCTTATCGAGCAGACGCAAATCATTGGGATCGCTTCCCGGCCGTATCCCGCCTCCAGAACCGCTGCTTGCGCCGGGTGCGGGAACCGGTGGCTTCGCATCCCCCACATCCACGTCATTGCGGTTGAACATGCGCTGGTTTTTCAGCGCGGTGTAGACCTGCTTGCCCTGCAGGCAAATCCGCCGCTTGGAATGGAATAGCGCATAGGCAAAATCATATTCGCGCCGGGTGGTGCGTCCGGCCTGATACTGCGCCCAGATCGCCCGCACGCGCTTGTCGAGCTTGCGGGCCTCGGCGCATTGTGCATTGACTTTCATTTTCAGCTCATAGAGGGAGCGGCCGACATCCACGTCAGGCGATTGCGCCATCACCTGCGCCTGGGCCATCCAGACGATGGTCAGAAGTGATATCACCCCCAGCTTGCCGATAATCCGGAGC
>PKTQ01000137.1 GCA_002869085.1 Hyphomicrobiales bacterium
GGCCGGCGCCATGACCAACCGGGTGCTCGAGGATTTCATGGCCAAGGCCGGGCTGGAGGACGCCGCCCCGACTTCGCCGGAGGTTGTGCGGGCGCTGATCGCGGTGGTGCGCAAGCGCCAGACCAAATCCGGCCTGCAGGTCTGCAACGAAACCCGCCATCTGGTGTGGACCACGATCGGGCTGCATCAGGGCGAGAACATCGTCACCCGCGGCTGGTACCGGGTGCTGGCCGGCGAGTGCATCCGCCCGGTGCGCAAGCCGCTCGACGGGCAGGTGCTCTATAGTTTCGGCGAGGCGGTGGACAAGGACGGGCCGGTGGTGGCCAAGGGCAATATTCCGCTGATCTGGGACGGGGCGGTGGAGCTGTGCACCAGCGACAAGCGCTTCACCATTGAGGGGCAGGACAATTGCGCCGGGCGCGGGTTCAAGATCACCAAATTCCGCAAGATCGACCTCGGCGGCGCCAAGAGCTGGACCATCCGCTATACCGAGCCGCAATAGGCCGCCGGGGCCACGTTGCGGAACGGGACCAGATGAGAAGCGCTTTTGCCCATATCGACTGCTGGATTTTCGACCTCGACAATACGCTCTATCCGCCGGAGACCGAGCTGTTCGCGCAGGTGGATCAGCGCATGGGCGCCTTCATCGCGCAATATCTGGGGGTGGACCGGCACGAGGCGAGGCGCATCCAGAAGCGCTATTTCGCCGATTACGGCACCACGCTGAACGGGCTGATGGCGCAGCACGGGCTCGACCCCCAGACCTATCTTGATTATGTGCACGATATCGACCATTCGGTGGTGCCGGCCGATCCGGCGCTGGACACGGCGCTCGGGCGGCTAGATGGGCGCAAGCTGGTGTTCACCAACGGCACGGTGAAACATGCGGAACAGGTGATGAAGCGGCTCGGCATCACCCGGCATTTCAGCGATATCCACGATATTGCCGCCGGGGACTACCAGCCCAAACCAAAGCCCGCCGCCTATGAGCGGCTACTGGCGCGCACCGGCATTGCGCCGAGGCAGGCGGCGATGTTCGAGGATATCGGCCGCAATCTGCAAGTGCCGCACGCGCTGGGCATGGCGACAGTGCTGGTGCGCACGGAGCACCCGCATCCCGACCGGGGCTTTGGTCTCCTCGGCGATGGGGGGGAGCCCTATGTGGACCATGTCACCGATGATCTGGCCGGATTCCTGGCCCGGCTGGCCTGACGCCGCCAATTCATGGCCGGGGCGGCGAGCACTTTAGGGCGTTTTAGCGATTGACTTGACCGCCGGGCCACGTAATGTCCGGCCCAATGTGAAAATCAAGACGATAACGGAATGGATCCATGAGCATTGACAGCCTGAAGACGATCATTGACGACGCTTTTGAAGCCCGCGACGGGGTGACCTCAGAGACCGGCGGCGAAATCCGCGATGCGGTCAACACCGCCCTTGAGATGCTGGACAGCGGCAAGGCCCGGGTGGCCGAGAAACAAGGCGGCGAGTGGGTGGTCAATCAATGGCTGAAAAAGGCGGTTCTGCTGTCGTTCCGGCTCAACGATATGAGCCTGATTGGCGGCGGCGCCGGCGGCGCGCCGTGGTGGGACAAGGTGCCGAGCAAGTTCGAAGGCTGGGGCGAGGCGGAATTCAGCAAAGCCGGGTTCCGGGCGGTGCCGAATTGCACCGTGCGCCGCTCGGCCTATATCGCCCCCGGCGTGGTGCTGATGCCGTCCTTTGTTAATCTGGGCGCCTATGTGGATAGCGGCACCATGGTCGACACCTGGGCCACGGTGGGCTCATGCGCGCAGATCGGCAAGAATGTGCATATTTCCGGCGGCGCCGGTATTGGCGGCGTGCTGGAGCCGCTGCAGGCCGGCCCGGTGATCATCGAGGACAATTGCTTCATCGGCGCCCGCGCCGAAGTGGCCGAGGGCGTGAGGGTCGGCGAAGGCTCGGTGCTGTCGATGGGGGTTTATCTCGGCCAGAGCACCAAGATCGTCAACCGCATGACCGGCGAGGTGCATTACGGCTCGGTGCCGCCCTATTCGGTGGTGGTGTCCGGCACCATGCCGGGCAAGCCGCTGCCGGACGGCACGCCGGGGCCTAATCTTTACTGCGCGGTGATCGTCAAGCAGGTGGATGAGCGCACCCGCTCCAAGACCTCGATCAACGATCTGCTGCGCGACTGAGCGGGCGCCGCGACAGCCCCCTCTCCCGCAGCATCAAACCCCGCGAGCCTGATATGAGCGCACCCGACCCCGTTGAGTTGACCGCAGAGCTGATCCGCCATGCCAGCGTCACCCCCCATTCGGCCGGGGCGCTCGATGTGCTGCAGGCGCATCTGGAGGCGGCGGGCTTTACCTGCACCCGCCTGCCCTTTTCCGAGCCGGGCACACCGGATGTGGACAATCTGTTCGCCCGCCTCGGGACGCGGCCCCCTCATTTCTGCTTTGCCGGCCATGTGGACGTGGTGCCGCCGGGGGATGAATCGCGCTGGGCGCATCCGCCATTCGCGGCCCAGATCGCCGATGGCTATGTGCATGGGCGCGGCGCGGTGGACATGAAGGGCGCGGTGGCCGGTTTCGTCAGCGCGGCCATCGATTATGCCGGCACGCATAAGGGGGACATTCCCGGCTCGATCAGCCTGCTGATCACCGGCGATGAGGAAGGACCGTCGATCAACGGCACCAGGAAGATGCTGAAATGGCTGGAGGCCGAGGGGCAGATTCCAGATCACTGCCTGGTGGGCGAGCCCTCGAACCCGGCGGCGCTGGGCGAGGCGATCAAGATCGGCCGGCGCGGCTCGCTGAGCAGCCGCCTCACGGTGATCGGGATGCAGGGCCATGCCGCCTATCCGCATCTGGCCGACAATCCGGTGCACAAGATCGTGCGCATGCTGGACGAGATCGCCTCAAAGCCGCTTGATGAAGGCACGGAATTTTTCGAGCCGTCCTCGCTGCAGGTGACCGGCATCGAAACCGGCAACCCGGCCACCAATGTGATCCCCGAGCGCATCACCGCCCAGTTCAATATCCGCTTCAACGAGACCCACAGCGCCGAGAGCCTGAAAGCCTGGCTGCATGAGCGCTTCGGCGCGGTCATAGCCGAGATGGGCGGGCGCTATGAGCTGGAGCATGAGCCCTCGAGCGATTGTTTCCGCACCGAGCCGGGGCCGCTGATCGATGTGGTGCGCGCGGCGGTGGCCGCAAGGACCAATCGCGAGCCGGCGCTGACCACCAATGGCGGCACCTCGGATGCGCGCTTCATCAAGGATTATTGCCCGGTGATCGAGTTTGGCCTGACCGGCCAGACCATGCACAAGACAGATGAATGCGTGGCGGTTGAAGATCTCACCCGCCTCACCGATATCTACAGGGATGTCCTTGACGGCTATTTCGCCCGGTTCGCCGGCTAGCCGGCCTGGCCTTTGGAGCACTTCTCCGAAAAGTGGGAACCGGTTTTAGGGCCAAGAAGTGCGGCAAGACAATCAGATAGAGCGCGGTTTTGAGTCACTCAAAACCGAAATCGCCCTAGAGGAGCGCATGTGTCCGGATCCGTTGTTGATGAAACCCTCAGCTCGCTGAAGGGGGCGTGGCTGCTGTTCCGGCAGAATGAAGACGGCTACCGGCTGTTCAATGTCTCCGTGACCGGTTTCTGGCGCTCATTCGGAGTGTTTTTCATCATCCTGCCGATCTATCTGTTCTCGCTCTATGTGGAAGGGCGGATGATGGAGGTGGTGCGTCCGGAAATGGCGGCCGAGGCTGACGTGGGCCCCGGCATGCTGGTGATCGCGGCGCTGGGGCTGGAATGGATCGCCTTTCCGGTGCTGATGGTGTTCCTGGCCCGGCTGATGAAGCTGGGGGCTTTTTATGTGCCCTATATCATCGCTTATAATTGGAGCGCGGCGATTATTTCGATGATGCTGATCCCGGCGCTGGTGCTGTTCCTGTTCGGCCTGCTCGGCCCCTCGGCGGCGATGGGGATCAATTTCGGGGTGTCGTTCTTCATGCTCTATTACCGCTGGTTCATCGCCCGCACCTCGCTGA
>PKTQ01000415.1 GCA_002869085.1 Hyphomicrobiales bacterium
CCGCCCCGCGCAGGTCTCAAATAGTACACAATTCATCCCTACATATCTGGGCGTAACCTTAAAAGGATAGGCCAATGGATTACGATATCAGACCCCTTGGGGAGCAGAAACGCATCGCGCTCGTTGCCCATGATCTCAAAAAAGGCGATCTGCTGGAATGGGCCAAATTCAACCGCGATGTGCTGGCCCGGCATATCATTGTCGGCACCGGCACCACCGGCAAAATGCTGGAAAAGACCCTGGGTATCGAGGTGATCAAGTTGCAGAGCGGCCCTTTGGGGGGCGATCAGCAGATCGGCGCCAAGATCGCCGAGGGCGAGATCGATTTCGTGGTGTTTTTCTGGGATCCGCTGGCGGCGCAGCCCCATGACCCGGACGTCAAAGCCCTGATGCGGCTGGCGGTGGTGTGGAACATTCCCATGGCCTGCAACCGGGCCTCGGCCGATTTCATGTTTTCCTCAAGCCTGATGAACGAGCCCTATGAGCGCATGCTGCCCGATTATGAAACCTATCGGCAGCGGGCCATATTGACTAAGGGCGAACAGGAAGCGCCCGGCGCCGCGGAAGACCAATCACACACCGGTGACATGCCCGGCCCGGATATGAGAGGTCTGGCCGCCGAATAACCGCGCCGGACCATGCTCTGATTTATCCTGCGGATAAATTGGTCATGTCCGGCAGCACCCGGTTGGGCGGGTTGTGGCCGTCGATGAAGGTCCTGATATTGATGATCACCATCTCGCCGGTTTCCACCCGCCCCTCCAGCGTCGCCGAGCCCATATGCGGCACCAGCACCACCTTGTCGCTGGCTTTCAGGCGGGGGTTCACCGCCGGGGCGTGCTCGAACACATCGAGCCCGGCGCCGGCCAGCTCGCCCGCGTCGATCATCCGCGCCAGGGCGTTTTCGTCGATCACCTCGCCCCGCGCGGTGTTGACCAGATAGGCATCCGGGCGCATCAGCTTCAGCCGCCGCGCCGACAGCAAATGATAGGTGGCCGGCGTGTGCGGGCAATTGACCGAGATGATATCCATCCGCGCGAGCATCTGATCGAGGCTTTCCCAATAGGTCGCCTCCAGCTCCGCTTCCAGCTTTTGCGGCACCCGGTGGCGGTTGTGGTAATGGATCTGCAGGCCGAAGGCCCGCGCCCGGCGCGCCACCGCGCTGCCGATCCGCCCCATGCCGATAATACCGAGGCGCTTGCCCCAGATGCGCCGGCCCAGCATCCATGTCGGCGACCAGCCCTGCCAGTCGGCGGCGCCGTGCTTGATGATATTGACCCCCTCGATCAGCCGGCGCGGCACCGCCAGAATCAGCGCCATGGTCATATCCGCCGTGTCCTGGGTCAGCGCCCCTTGCGTATTGGTGATGGTGATGCCCCGCGCCGCGGCCGCATTGACATCGATATTGTCGATGCCGGTGCCGAAATTGGCGATCAGTTTCAGATTGGGACCGGCCTCCTTGATGATCTCGGCGTCGAGCTGGTCGGTGATGGTCGGCACCAGCACATCCGCTTCGGCCATCGCCCGCTTCAGCTCGGACCGGCGCATCGGCGCATCGTCCACATTCAGCCGGGTCTCAAACAGCTCGCACATTCTGGTTTCAATGATATCGGGCAGTTTGCGGGTGATGATGACCAGCGGTTTCCGTGATGACATGGAGGTTTCCAACACTGCTGTTTAAGGCTCGTTAACCGAAATTACGATAAACTTACCAGAGACCAATACCCTTGACTGAGGGCGCGCCCGGTCAGCGTGACCGGTGTGGCAAAATAACCGCAACCGCGTCTAAATACAAAGGCCAATCCCGTGCGTATTGACAGATCAGGTGAAAATTTGAGACAAATCAAGCCTGCACAAACTGGTGGGGCTGAAAAGAACATGCGTCGGCGGGGGATATGGTTGAGCCGTTCGATCCGGTTTCTGCTGCCGATCGTGCTGGTCGGTGTCATTCTGGCCGGCGTCGGCATTGTCTATGACCGGGGGCTGTTCAGCCTGTCCGGCACCACCACCGCCCAGGCCTGGCTGGCCCCGTCTTACAAGCAGACCGGCGCCAAGGGCCAGCGCATCCCCCGTTTCGTCAGCCTGAAGAACCAGCGCATCAATGTGCGCGGCGGGCCGGGCAAGAACCATGCGGTGCAATGGGTGTTTCAGCGCAAGGGCATTCCGGTCGAGATCATCGCCCAGTTCGAAAACTGGCGCCGCATCCGCGATGCGGATGGCGAGGAGGGCTGGATCTATCATTCCCTGCTCTCGGGCGCCCGCACTGTCACCGTCTCGCCCTGGAAGGCTGATGCCCGCGTCGAATTGCTCGAAAAACCCTCGCGCCTGTCGCAGATTGTCGCCTTTGCCGAATCCGGCGTGATGGGCACTATCCGCCAATGCACCGGAAGCTGGTGCGCCGTCACCATCGACGGCTACAAAGGCTGGGTCGATCAGAACGCGCTCTGGGGCGTCTATCCCGGCGAAGTCGTCGAATAATCATCCAAGCTCATTGCTATCAACGAGAAAACGCTCTGGGCCTCGCCCTGTGCGTTACGCATTGGACGTGACGCAGAGGGCATGGCGCATTGGTCTGCCGGCCCGCTCGGGGCCGGCAAATCCATCCGGGGTTCTGAAAAGAGGGCGACAGCTACCCTGAGCACTTCCGCAAAAAGTGGGAACCGGATTTCGGGGTTGGAAGTGCGTTAAAAAAAGACAGAGCGTGGTTTTGATTCAATCAAAACCTCAAAAATGCTCTATTGGTCTTTTTTCAGCCGGATCACCACTTCGACCTGGTCGATCCTGGTGCCGTCCGGCGGGGTCGGCAGCCCGGACAGGCGGATATTTTCTCCATCGATATCAATCAGTTCATCATCCTGTTCCAGATAGAAATGATGATGATCCGCGATATTGGTGCAGAAAAAGCTCTTCGAGCCCGTCACATTGATCTCGCGCAGTAGCCCCGCATCGGTGAACTGATGCAGCGTATTATACACGGTGGCCAGTGAAACATGCCCGGAGGTCTTGTTGACTTCCTGGTGCAGGGATTCGGCCGTGACATGGCGATTTCCCTTGGCAAACAGCAGTCCGCCCAAAGCCAGCCGCTGCCGCGTCGGCCGCAGGCCGGCATCGCGCAAACTAGCCGCGATGTCACTTTCTTTGGTTACAGATAAATGGCTCATTGCTCCGTCCCGCTCTGTTTTTAGATTTGGAATTAATCAAATTATAAGGGTAACATAACAGTAGCTAATTCGCAATGAAAGCGTAAGTGCTTAAATATGTGGCATAATGTCTCGGTTGAGGGCACCGTATAACATAACATCCATCAAATTTCAGCCGTAAAATATCACCGGCCCGGCCGCAAAGCGCCTTCGATGGCGCATCGATCGGCAGGCGGGACCAAATCCGTTAAAATCTGAAAGGCTCCGGCCTGCAAATCATGACTTTGGAACTTGCGGGGCCTATGTTAGGACAGGCTTAAAAGCACTGTTCTTGGGCTGATCGCCCAGGTCCGTCCGCCTCGATGAGCGCAGGTCAGGTCCGCCGCGACGCCCGCAACCGAATTTGAATGGAAACACACAAATGACCGAGCGAAAATCGCATTTCGATTACGAGGAACTGCTGACCTGCGGGCGCGGTGAAATGTTCGGGCCGGGCAATGCCCAGCTGCCGCTGCCGCCCATGCTGATGTTCGACCGCATCACCAGCATTTCCGAAACCGGCGGCGAGGGCGGCAAGGGCCAGATCGTCGCCGAACTCGATGTCAATCCGGATCTCTGGTTTTTTGCCTGCCATTTCAAGGGCGACCCAGTGATGCCCGGCTGCCTCGGGCTCGATGCCCTGTGGCAGATGCTGGGCTTTTATCTCGGCTGGCTCGGCAATCCGGGCAAGGGCCGGGCGCTCGGCGTCGGCGAGGTCAAGTTCACCGGCATGGTCACGCCGAAAGTGAAAAAGGTTGAATATACGGTGGATGTGACCCGTCTTATACAGAGGCGGCTGATTCTCGGCGTCGGCAACGGGGTGTTGAAGGCCGATGGCGAGCCCATCTACACCACTACAGACATGAAAGTTGGATTGTTTCAGGAAGGGTAAAGCACGTCTCCGAAAAGTGGGAACTGGTTTTCGGGCAAAGACGTGCGTCATAATAAGAGCACGTCCCCGAAAAGTGGGAACTGGTTTTCGGACCAGGAAGTGCGACACCAAAAGCACGTCCCCGAAAAGTGGGAACTGGTTTTCGGACCAGGAAGTGCATCAGACAAGTAAGGACGAGCGGGCCTGCCGCCGGGAAAGGAAGTTGCGATGAAACGCGTTG
>PKTQ01000219.1 GCA_002869085.1 Hyphomicrobiales bacterium
ATGCTGGCTCTGCCCTGGGTGTTCGTGCTCGCCGCCGGCAGCCGGGCCGAGCGTCTGACGGGCTGGGCGCTGATGCTGGCCGGGCTCATCTCCTGCGCTTATATCCTGATCAATGAGGCGGAACTCGCCGATCAATATGGCGCGCTTGAGGGCAATGGCCAGATGCTGATGGCCGCGGCGCTGCTGATCGTGGTGTTGGAAATGGCCCGCCGGGCCATTAGCTGGCCACTGCCGCTGGTGGCGGCGCTGGCACTGGCCTATGGGCTGCTGGGCCAGCACCTGCCGGGCGAATTCGGTCATCCCGGCCTGCCGGCGGCAAGCTTTCTCGGCACGCTGACCATTGCCGAAGGCGGCATCTGGGGCAGCCTGACCGGCATATCGGTCAATATCGTCGCGGTGTTCATCATCATGGGCGCGGTCCTGAATGCGGGCGAGGCGGGCCAAGGCTTCATGAACCTGGCCGCCGCTGCCGCCGGGCGGCTCACCGGCGGCGCGGCCAAGGTCTCGGTGCTGTCCTCGGCCCTGTTCGGCTCGATCTCCGGCTCCGCCTCGGCCAATGTCGCCTCCACCGGGGCGGTCACCCTGCCGGCCATGCGCCGTTTGGGCTATCCGCCGGCGCTGGCCGGCGCCGTCGAAGCGGTGGCGTCCTCGGGCGGCCAGATCATGCCGCCGCTGATGGGCGCGGGCGCTTTCGTGATGGTCGAGCTGACCGGCGTGCCCTATACCGGCATCGTCACCGCCGCCCTGCTGCCCGCAATGCTTTATTTCTTCGCGGTGTGGATCGGCATCAACGCTTTTGCGCTTAAATATGACCTGCCGGGCCTTGCCCCCGAGGATCGCCCCTCCACCCGCACTGTGCTGGTGACCACCGCCTTTTTCGCGGTGCCGTTCGCCGTGCTGCTGGAGCGCATGTTCATCGGCGGCTACACCCCGCAATATGCCGCCTCGGTCGCCATTCTGGCGGCCTTCGTCATGCTGATTTTCGATCATCGGCTCAGCCTTTCCTGGCCGCGCACCGGCAAGAGGCTGCAGGAGGTGGCGATCAATTCCGGCCGTCAGATCGGCACGGTCGCCTCGATCATTCTGTGCGCCAGCATCGTGATCGGCGTGCTCGGACAGACCGGGCTCGGGGTCAAGATCACCTCGCTCATTCTGTCGGCCTCGAGCGACATGCTGTGGCCGGCCCTGCTGCTGACCGCGCTGGCCTGTCTCATTCTCGGCATGGAGGTGCCGACCACCGCCGCCTATGTGATCTGCGTTTCAGTGGCCGGGCCGGCCCTGCAGAAGCTGGGGCTGGAGCCGCTGCAGGCACATTTGTTCATTTTCTGGTTCGCGCTGCTCTCCACCATCACCCCGCCGGTATGCGGCGCGGTGTTCATCGCCGCCGGCATGGTCGAGGAAGACTGGCTGAAAGTGGCCGTGCGGGCCATGATGCTGGGGGTCGGGCTCTATCTCATTCCGCTCGGCATGGTGGCCAATCCGGACCTCATTCGCCTTGGCAGCGCCCCACTGATGGCTCTGCTGATGGCCGGCAAGGTGGGCGTCGGCCTGGCGGCGATCTCCTTCGGCATCATCGCCCCCAAGCCGCCCTGGCTGCGCGCCGGCCTCATCGCCGCCGGACTGGCCGCGTTGTTTGTGTAAGCGCTTGCCCGCCGCCGCTTTTCTGTTGCTCAGCCTGCTGATGATCCTGTTCCCCTCCGGTCTGTGCGGCGCGGCGGAACAGGAGCCTCTGCAATAAGCCGGATGTGATCCTGCTTGCGGGGGACGGTTTGGCGATTGCCGCCGCGCCCATTGAGGACTAACATCTTCGCTAGCCATGTTTTGCGGCGCCAAAGGCGCCGGAGCGGGCAGGGGAGAGCGCAGACGTGATAAGCAGGCTGATCACCATTTTCCGGATAATCCTGGCGATCAATATCGGGGTTGGCTGGCTGTTTCTCTGGACATCCGCCGCGCTGATCTTTTTCGGCAAGGTGAGGGGAAGCGACGAGACCGCGCTCACCCTGTTCGTGGCGGGGCTGATCGGCATGTGGCTGGCCCGGTTGCTTTACCCCAATGGCGCCATCTGCGCCGCTCTTGCGAGACGAAGCGGGGGGAGAGCGCCGGACACGCCGCCCGAATATGCGCCGCCCGAATACGCGCCGGAAGATGATGAGGATTGGCAGGTTGATATACCGGCTGAAATCCAGCCCCGACCCGCCGGGCCGAAATTGTCAGCCGACCATGATGATATTCTCCGCTCCTTGCGCACCAGCCACCAGCAGCGCAAAGCCTCCAAGACCTATGAGAATATCGATCAGATTCCAGGCTCCACCAATCAGCTTATCGATGAGGGGCGCGAATTGCTGGACCGCAATATCAAGATCCGGCCGGAAGACGATGATGCCGCCCTCAATGCGCGCAGGATGATAAAAATCTCACGCAAACTGGCCCTGGAAGCCCGCAAGATGAGCCTGAAGCTGAAACGCACCGACCATGTGGGCCAAAATGATCAGGAAAGATATCTGACCCTGATCGACGAAATCGAGGATCTGGCCGCTGATCTCGGCTTTGAGGCGCGCCGGCTGCTTGATCTTGATGAACAGCCGGACTGGTGATGCGAAAGCTGTGAGAGCGTCAGCCCTCCTCAAGGCCCGCCAGCCGCAGCCCTTCGATCAGCCGCTCAATATCCGGCTGATGGGTCCAGATCGGATGATGGCTGAGCCGCTTCAGGCTGTAATGCGGGATCAGATGCAATAGCCGCTTAAGCTCAATCTGCGCCGCTTCGGGATTGCCCGACAGCGCCGCGCTGGCCGCGCCGATCAGATGGCCGAAGGCCCAGCCGGGACGATGGGCGGTGGTGGTCCTCGCCCATTCCTGGGCTTTTGTGTAATCGGCCAGGGCAAAGGCCGCATTGGCCTTGCCGTGATACCAGAACCAGCGCATCGGATCGCGCGGGCTGCCCAGCAGCGCCCGCTGCAGCGGTTCGTCGGCCTGCCGGGCCTTGCCCGAAACCGCCAGCGCATTGCCCAGCACCCCATGCGCCTCGGGCATATTGGGGTCGAGCCGGATCGCCGGCAGAGCCGCCGCCACCGCCTCATCCTGCTCTCCGACCCAGAAATGCGCCAGCGCCAGCGCCACATGGGCGCGCGGATCGCCGGCATCATGCCCGATGGCCTGATGCGCGTGCCGGACGGAGAGCTCCAGCGCTTTGCCTCCGCTGCGGGTCCAGCCATGCAGCGCCGCCAGCGCATGACACCAGGCCAGCCCCACATGGGCCGGGACGATCTCGGGGTCGATCTGCAACGCTTTGTCAAATTCGCTGAGGGCGCGTTCATAGGCCTCAGGCGCCAATTTGTGCATTTCGGCCGCGCCCTGCAGACAATGGTCCCAGGCGTCGAAATTGGACGGATGCACCTTTCGCACCCGCTCGATCTCCGCCAGGGTGATCTCCGAATTCAGCGCCGCCGATATGCCGGAGGTGATCTCGTCCTGCAGGCTGAAAATATCATCGAGCTGCCCGTCATAGCGCTCGGCCCAGATCTGCCGATGGCTGGCCGCGTCAATGAGTTGCCCGGAAATGCGCACCTGCCGGCCCGCCTTGCGGATGCTGCCGTCCAGCACATAGCGCACCCCCAGATCCCGGGCGATATCGGCAAAGGCGCTCTGCCGGTCCCGGTAGAGAAAGGAGGAATTGCGCGAGATGACGAACAGCCAGCGCATGCGCGACAGGGCGGCGGTGATGTCCTCGCTGATGCCTTCGGCGAAATAATCCTGATCGGGATCGCCGGACAGATTGGCAAAGGGCAGGACGGCGAGTGACGGCTTGGCGGCGGCGCTGCGCCCTTCTTTGCCTGTTGCCGCGCCGCCCGGCGGCGGCCCGTTCTCCACCGCCGCCACAAAGCGAAAGCCGCGCCGTGGATAGGTGCGGATCATGTGCTGGCGCTTGCCGTCATCACCAACCGCCCGGCGGGCGG
This sequence comes from Hyphomicrobiales bacterium, assembly GCA_002869085.1. Lineage (GTDB taxonomy): Bacteria > Pseudomonadota > Alphaproteobacteria > Rhizobiales > BM303 > BM303. Next base: position 3,954 of record PKTQ01000219.1, read on the forward strand.
CATTGATGCGGCTGTTCAGAGCG
>PKTQ01000093.1 GCA_002869085.1 Hyphomicrobiales bacterium
CATCCCGTCCTTCACCCCGAGCAGGGCCGATTTCTCACGCACGAAACGCATGAAAGCCGGGGTCGACATCTCTTCCTCGCCGCGGGTCTTGCGCTGGGCGTTGAGCGCGGTCTTCAGGAAGGTCATGGTCGGCACGCCGGGGATTTCCAGCGGATATTGAAAGGCCAGGAAAATGCCGGCGGCGGCGCGCTCTTCCGGCTCCATCTCGGTCAGGTCCTTGCCCATAAAGGTGATGCTGCCTTTTGTGATTTCATAATCATCGCGCCCGGCGAGCACATTGGACAGGGTCGATTTGCCCGAGCCGTTGGGACCCATAATGGCATGCACCTCGCCCGGCCTGATTTCCAGGTTGATGCCCTTCAGAATCTCGTTGCCGTCAACGGCGGCATGCAGATTTTCGATTTTCAGTAACAGATCCATGATTCTTATTCCTATCCCACTGAGCCTTCCAGGCTGATGCCCACGAGTTTCTGCGCCTCGACGGCGAACTCCATCGGCAGGTGTTGCAAAACGTCCTTGCAGAAGCCGTTGACGATCAGCGCCACGGCGTCCTCTTCATTCAGGCCGCGCTGGCGGCAGTAAAACAATTGATCCTCGCTGATTTTCGAGGTGGTCGCCTCATGCTCGAACATGGCCGAGGCATTGCGGGTCTCCATGTAAGGCGTGGTGTGGGCGCCGCATTTGTCGCCGATCAGCAGCGAGTCGCACTGGGTGAAATTGCGCGCATTGCTGGCCTTTCTGTGGGCGCTCACCAGGCCCCGATAGGTGCTGTTGGACACCCCGGCCGAAATGCCTTTCGAGATGATGCGGCTTTTGGTGTTCTTGCCCAGATGCACCATCTTGGTGCCGCTATCGACCTGCTGGTGGCCGTTGGAAATGGCGATCGAGTAGAACTCGCCCTGCGAATTGTCGCCGCGCAGGATGCAGCTCGGATATTTCCAGGTGATGGCCGAGCCGGTTTCCACCTGGGTCCAGGAGACTTTCGAGTTCACCCCGCGGCAGTCCGCCCGCTTGGTGACGAAATTATACACCCCGCCCTTGCCTTCCGCATCGCCGGGATACCAGTTCTGCACCGTCGAATATTTGATTTCCGCATCGTCATGGGCCACCAGTTCGACCACCGCCGCATGCAGCTGGTTCTCATCGCGCTGCGGCGCGGTGCAGCCTTCCAGATAGCTCACATAGGAGCCCTTGTCGGCAATGATCAGCGTGCGCTCGAACTGGCCGGTATTGCGCTCATTGATGCGGAAATAGGTCGAAAGCTCCATCGGGCAGCGCACCCCCTCGGGGATATAGACGAAGGAGCCGTCGGAAAACACCGCCGCATTCAGCGTGGCGTAGAAATTATCGCTCACCGGCACCACCGAGCCCAGATATTTGCGCACCAGTTCCGGGTGGGTCTGCAGGGCTTCGGAAATCGGGCAGAAGATCACCCCGGCCTCGGCCAGAGTCTTCTTGAAGGTGGTGGCCACCGAAACCGAGTCGAACACCGCATCGACCGCCACTCTCGGCTGCTCGACCCCGGCCAGGATCTCCTGCTCGCGCAGCGGGATGCCGAGCTTCTTATAGGTTTCCAGCAATTCCGGATCGACCTCATCGATGGTTTTGGGGCCGGCCTTCTTTTTCGGCGCCGAGTAATAATACAGATCCTGGAAATCGACCTTGGGGTAGTGCACCCGCGCCCATTCCGGCTCCTCCATGGCCTGCCAGCGCTCGAAAGCGTCCAGCCGCCATTCCAGCATCCATTCCGGCTCGTTCTTCTTGGCCGAGATGAAGCGGACGATATCCGCATTCAGCCCCTTGGGCGCCTTGTCGCTCTCGATATCGGTGACAAAGCCGTATTTGTATTTGTCGATATCGATCTCGGCGACCTGTTCGGCGGTTTCCTGTTTTGCAGCCATAAGCGTTATCTCTTCTTTTTGTCAGGCGGCCATCCGGCCGGTGCGGTTTTTCGTCATGCGTTCAATTATCGGGGCGAGAATGTCGGCAAAGCGCGCGATATCCTCTAGTGAATTCTCCGGTCCGAGCGAGACCCGAAACGCCGCCCGGGCGGCATCATCGCCGTAACCCATGGCCTGGGGCACATGGCCGGCGCCGGTCTTGCCCGACGAGCAGGCCGCGCCGGCGCTGATGGCCGCGCCGTCAAGATCGAGCGCCATCACAATGGTCTCGGCTTTCAGGCCCGGCCGGGCCAGCAGGCTGGTATTGGGCAGGCGATCCGCGCCGCCCCCCAGGACCAGAATCTGCGCATCGAGCGCCTGAATCCGTTTCTCAAGCTCCTCGCGCAAGCCCTTGATGCGATTCATCTCGCCCAATCGCGCTTCCACCTGTTCCGCCGCCGCTCCGAAGCCGGCAATGCCGGCCAGGTTTTCGGTGCCGGGGCGCAACTTGCGCTCCTGGCCGCCGCCGAAGAGCAGCGGGTGAAGCGCCGCGCCGCAGCCGGTGATCACCGCGCCGGCGCCGTGCGGGCCGCCCATCTTATGGGCCGACAGGCTCAGATAGTCGACCCCAAGCTCCGCCATGGCGACAGGGATCCGCCCGGCCGCCTGCGCCGCATCGCTGTGCATGGGCGCTCCGGCCGCATGGGCAAGCCGCGCCAGTTCGGCAATCGGCTGGATGACGCCGGTCTCGTTATTGGCCAGCATCACCGAAACCAGGGCAGGGGGGCAGGGCTCGGCTTCCAGAATCTGCTGCAAGGCCTCCGGGCGGATCAGCCCGTCCCGGTCGCAGGGGATCAGCCGCAGCTCGCGGCCGGCGGCGCGTGCCGCCTCGCTCGCCGCCTCAAGCACCGATGGGTGCTCGATCGACGAGACAACCAGCGCGCCCTCCTGGCGGGCGGCGCTTTGGATGATGTGATTATTGGCCTCGGTGCCGCCGCTGGTGAAACTGACATCACCGCTGCGTGCGCCCACCATGGCCGCCACATGAGCGCGCGCCTGTTCAATGCGTGCCCGCGCCCTGCGGCCCGTCTCATGCACCGAAGAGGCATTGCCGCCTGCATCCAGCGCGTCCAGCATCGCCGCGCGCGCCGCCGCGATGAGCGGCGCCGTGGCATTGTGATCAAGATATATCCGCCCTGTGGTCATGATGGGTTCGAGCTCCGCCTCTCGGTCGGCCCGGCCTCGCGCTTGGCGGCGCCGGTGAGCAGCGACAGGCCATTATGGCCGTTGCGGCCCGATTTGCCGACCACATCGGCCAGCGATACGGTGAGCAGAAAGCCCTCGATCTGCCGGTCGAGCTCGTGCCACAGGTCGTGGGTGATGCAGCGCTCAGTGCCGCGGCAGCCATGATCCGGATCACCATCGCAGCCCGTGGCCGACATCGGCTCCGCCACCGCTTCCATGACCCGCGCCACATTGATCTCGGCCGCCGGCCGCGCCAGCACATAGCCGCCGTGCGCGCCCCTGATGCTGCGCACCAGACCCGCCTTGCGCAGGCGGTTGAACAATTGTTCCAGATAGGACAGGGAGATGTTCTGACGCGCCGAAATGGCCATCAGGGCCACCGGTTCGCCCATAGGCTGGCAGGCCATATCCGCCATCGCCATCACCGCATATCTGCCTTTTGTTCCGAGTTTCATGCGCCTTGCCCCTTCGGGCGTTAACCTTTTCATTTAAAATTCACCGGAAATAGTGGAAATTCCCGGTCGTTTTGTGGTATTAACCTCAACGGTTTGTATTCCGCGCCAGCAAACCCCACCTTCATATCAAGCCGTTTGACAGTCTGGCTGTAACCGGCTTGTAACGGGATATATTAATCCTGACTAATATAGTCAAGTATGTGATCCCGATAAATTTCAAGTTCCGGCGGCGGAGCTCAAAGGCGCGCTCGCGCTACGGCGCAACGAGTACGAGGATAGGTCTTTTCATGCCAGAAGTCATTTTCAATGGTCCCGCAGGTCGTATCGAGGGGCGTTATCATCATGTCAAGGATCCGACCGCGCCGGTGGCGCTGATCCTGCATCCGCATCCGCAATTTGGCGGCACGATGAACCACGCCATCGTCTATAATATGTATTACACCTTCGTGGAGCGCGGTTTTTCGGTGCTGCGCTTCAACTTCCGCGGCGTCGGCCGCAGTCAGGGCGGGTTCGATAACGGCCAGGGCGAATTGTCCGATGCCGCTGCGGCGCTCGACTGGATGCAGAGCTTCAACCCGGAATCGCGCTATTGCTGGATCGCCGGTTTCTCCTTCGGGGCCTGGATTTCCATGCAATTGCTGATGCGCCGCCCGGAAGTGGAAGGCTTCATCTCGGTCTCGCCCCCGGCCAATATCTATGATTTCAGCTTTCTGGCCCCGTGCCCGTCTTCCGGCCTGATGATCAACGGCCAGAACGATGCGGTGGTGCCGGCGGAATCGGTCGAGAAGCTGGTCGAGCGCCTCAAGATTCAAAAGGGCATCGTCATCGACCACGAAGTGCTGCCCGACGCCAATCATTTCTTTGACGGCCGCTCGGACGAGCTGATGGGCACCATCAACGCCTATCTCGACAAGCGCCTCAACGACCGCGAGGAAGCCGCCGCCTGATCAGGCGCGCCTCTTCAGGGTCATCATCAGAAGCCCTCCGCAGCCCCGCCATAAAGGCGCCGGCTGCGGAGGGTTTCTTTTTGGGGTGAGGGCGTATTTATCCAGCCCGATTATGACGATAGCGGCGCTGGTGATTGCAACAAGCAGGAGATCGGCTTGAGCGTCCTATGGTTGGAAAAATCTTGCTCGTCCTGTAGTCTGGAAAGATTACAAAACAAAAACCGAAGGGGCTCAGATGCGTGCCATTGCTCTTGCTGTTTGGTTGATCATTTCGGCGGGCCTGCCTGTTGCGGCCCAGGAGGCGGTTTTTATCATTCGTCACGCCGAGAAGGAACTCAGCGGCGCTGATCCTTCGATAACGAAAGCAGGAAAGTTGAGGGCAGCGGCCTGGGCCAAAATGCTACGACATGTGGGGCTGGATGTGGTTTTCACTTCAGATGCAAAACGCACCCGCCAGACCGGCGAGATCATCGCCGCCAGTTTGGGGTTGCCCCTGCACGCCAGAAACCGCGCCGATACCGCCGGCCTGACCGATACGCTCAGCTTCGATCATGAAGAGGATGTTGTGCTGATCGTCGCCCATGCGGAAACCATCCCGGGAATTCTTCAAAATCTGGGGGTTTCCGGCAATATCAAAGTCAGCCAGGCCGATTTTGCCAATCTGTTCATCGTGGCTCAACCTGGCTCAGACAAGGCCCGGTTGCTCAGATTGCAGATGCCTTGAGGAACGGCCGCGAACCGGAATAATCATGGCCCATAGATCCATTCCGGCAATTCTGCATCAGCGGATTTACAGATAAGCCAGCACGATCACCACCGCGATCACGATCAGCGAGATTTTCACCACCGCGAATATGCCGGCAAAGCGCAGCAAACCCGGATCGATACCTTGCTTCTTGCCGCCCTTGCCGGCGGGCTGGGTGTTCTTTTCGGTGCTCATCAGCGGCCTGATCCTGTCGATCCTGTCGATCCTGTCTGTGATTCTGCGGCCCTTATATCGGCGCGGTGGCCGCCTGCCCAGATTGCATGTTGTCGCGGGGGGCGGGGCGGCGGATCAGACGTCCAGATCTTCGACAAACTCGGCATTTTCCTGGATAAAGTTGAACCGGGCCTCGGGCTTGTTGCCCATCAGCCGTTTCACCACGTCGCTGGCATGCTCGCGGTCCTCGCCCGGCACCTCGATCCTCAGCAGGGTGCGCCCCGCCGGCGCCATGGTGGTTTCCTTCAACTGGGCGGGGAGCATTTCACCCAGCCCCTTGAAGCGCCCCACATCGATCTTGCCGCGGCCGTTGAACGCCGTGGCCAGCAATTCCTCCTTATGGGCATCGTCGCGCGCATAAAGCGTCTTGCCGCCCTGCGCAATGCGGTAGAGCGGCGGCACCGCCAGGAACAAATGCCCGCCATCGATCAGCCCGGGCATCTTGCGGTAGAAGAAGGTCAGCAGCAGCGATGCAATGTGAGCGCCATCAACATCCGCATCGGTCATGATGATCACCCGGTCATAACGCAGATCCTCTTCGCGGTAATGACGACCGGTGCCGCAGCCCAGCGCCTGAATGAGGTCGGTGATCTGCTGATTGGCGGCGATTTTGTTATCCGTCGCATTGGCCACATTGAGGATTTTACCGCGCAGCGGCAGCACCGCCTGGGTGGCGCGGTTGCGGGCCTGCTTGGCCGAGCCTCCCGCCGAGTCGCCCTCGACGATGAACAGCTCCGCCCCTTCCGACGAGCGCTGCGAACAGTCCGCCAGCTTGCCCGGCAGCCGCAATTTGCGCACCGCCGACTGGCGCTTGACCTCGCGCGCGCGCTTGCGGCGCAGCCGGTCCTCGGAGCGGTCGATCACCCAGTCGAGCAGCCGGGTCGCCTGGGCCGGATTGGCGGTCAGCCAATGGTCGAAATGATCCCGGATCACCCCTTCCACAATGCGCCCCGCCTCAGGGGTGGACAGTTTTTCCTTGGTCTGGCCCTGAAACTCCGGCTCGCGGATAAACACCGACAACAACGCCCCGGTCTGCCCGAACACGTCATCGGTGGTGATCTGCGCCGCTTTCTTGTTGCTGGTCAGCTCCGCATAGGCCTTCAGCCCCCGCGTCAGCGCCAGCCGCAGCCCGGCCTCATGGGTGCCCCCCTCGGTGGTCGGCACCGTGTTGCAATAGGAATGCACGAAGCCGTCCGCGCCGCCGAGCCAGGCCACCGCCCATTCCACCGCCCCGTGCCCGCTGGTTTTGGGGGTCTTGCCGCAGAAAATATCCTGGGTGACCAACACCTGGCCGGTGATCGAGGAGGCTAGATAGTCCTTCAGACCGCCGGGGAAATGCAGCACGTCCTCGGCCGGAGTTGTGTCCTTGCCTTCGATCAGTTCAGGGTCGCACGACCAGCGGATTTCCACCCCGCCGAACAGATAGGCCTTCGAGCGCGCCATGCGGTAGAGCCGGCTCGGGCGGAACTTCCCTTTGGCCCCGAAAATTTCCGGATCGGGCTTGAAACGCACTTTGGTGCCGCGCCGGTTGCGGACCGCCCCCAGCTTCTCCAGCCCGCCGATCGGCTGGCCGCGCCGGAATGACTGGCGGTAGAGCTGCTGCTCGCGCGCCACTTCCACCTCCAGATGTTCCGACAGGGCATTGGCCACCGAAACCCCGACCCCGTGCAGGCCGCCGGAAGTCTCATAGACCTTGTCGTCGAATTTGCCGCCCGCATGCAGGGTGGTCATGATCACTTCGAGCGCCGACTTGTCCTTGAATTTGGGATGGGGGTCGACCGGAATGCCGCGCCCGTTATCGGTCACGGCCAGATAGCCGTCGGCGCCCAGATGCACGTCGATCCAGGTGGCATGGCCGGCCACCGCCTCGTCCATGGAATTGTCCAGGACCTCGGCGAACAGGTGATGATAGGCCTTCTCGTCCGTGCCGCCGATATACATGCCCGGGCGGCGCCGCACCGGCTCCAGCCCCTCCAGCACCTCGATCTGGGCCGCATTATAGCCGCCCGATTGCACATCGGGCATCGCCGCGCCGTCCGGCCTGGCGCCTCGCCTCGCTTTGGCCGGCTTGCGCGGCAGCGCCGCAGGCGCCGCATCCAGCCCCGAGAAAAGATCCTGATTATCGGCCTTGGCCATGAATATCCTATGTGTTGGGTGTCCGCGCCGGCGCCAATTCCTGGCCTGGCGGCGAATCAGTTCAGTTTGCGCGCACAGTTTGCCATTTCGGGCGCGTCAATTCGAGCAATGTGAGATTTTTTTCAGACCCATGGGCCGGGCCGGCAAAAATCACTTCCCCACTGGCCTATTGCCGCGCCCCCGTTTATTCTTCTGGCAAATATTGATGCGATTCAGTTTTGAAGGAGATGATTCATGGCTGTTGAAACCCCCATTTGCGATTTTGGCTGGCGCGCCCCGGGCTTTACCCTGCCGGGCGTTGACGGCAAAACCTATACATTGACCGATGTGAAGGGCGAGCACGGCACCCTGATCGTGTTCATCTGCAACCATTGCCCCTATGTCAAATCGGTGATCGACCGCATTGTCAGCACCGCCGCCGAGCTGGAGGTCTTAGGCATCAAGACCGCGGCGATCTGTGCCAATGATGCGGACGCCTATCCGGAGGATTCGTTCGAGAACATGAAGCTGTTCGCCGAGGAGCACGGATTCACCTTTCCCTATCTGCACGATGAGAGCCAGGAGATCGCCAAGGCCTATGATGCGGTCTGCACCCCGGATTTCTTTGGTTTCGATGCCTATTTCGGCCTGCAATATCGCGGCCGGCTCGACGAAAGCCGCAAGGAGGCGGTGCCCGGCGCCAAGCGCGAGCTTTATGAAGCCATGAAGGAAGTCGCCCTGAGCGGCAAGGGACCGGAAGAGCAGATCCCCTCCATGGGCTGCTCGATCAAATGGAAAGACGCCTGATCCCTGCCATTATCAAGCCCGCCGGCTGACAGGGGGCGCGCAGGCCGCGGCGCGCGCCTTCAGTCGCCTGCATCCTGATCGGTCGGTATCAGATGCAGCCGGCCATGTTTCACCCCCGTCTGGGCGGTGATCTGATCGGCCAGCATTCTCACCTCGTGCACCGCACCGCTCAGAATTGTCGCTTCAACGCAGTTCTCGGCGTCGACATGCAGATGCAGCGTGGCCGCCGGAATGTGGTGATGCTGGTGCTGGGTCTCCACCAGGCGTGAGGACAGGGCCCGTTCCTTGTGGTTGTACATATAAACGACACAGCCCACGCAGTGGGCATGCGCGTCGGAGTCAAGTTGCTGATCCGCCAGCATCTGGCGCATCGCATCCCGGATTCCCTCCGAGCGGTTGGCATAGCCCTTCAGCTCCATCAGCTGGTCGAATTTCTCAAGCAGGTCATCATCGATCGTTATGGTGATACGTTCCATTTAACTCATCCGGCGTTGCATTGTCTGTAAAGTATGATACTTTCTTAAATCGTCACACTTTGCCCGTCTGTCCATCCTACAGGAGTTTGGAAAAATGCAACGCATCTTCTTTGCCCTCGCAGCCATTATGACCATGGCCGCATCGCCCGTTCTGGCCCATACCGGCGCCGGTTCCGTTTCCGGCCTGGCGGCCGGCTTCGGCCATCCCATCGGCGGGCTGGATCATGTGCTCGCCATGGTCGCGGTCGGTGTTCTGGCCGCCCAGCAGGGCGGCAGGTCCATCTGGCTGGTGCCGGCGGCCTTTGTCGCCATGATGGTGGTTGGCGGCGGGCTGGCGATCGCCGGCGTGCCCGTGCCTTTCGTGGAACTCGGCATTGTCGGCTCCATCGTCGTGCTGGGCGGGGTCATCGCGGCCGGACAGCGTTTGCCGCTGGTCGGCGCCATGGCGCTCGTTGGGGTGCTGGCGATCTTTCATGGCCATGCCCATGGCACGGAAATGCCGGTGAATGCGAGCGGCCTTGTTTATGGCATCGGATTTGCGCTGGCCACCGCCATGCTGCATGCGGCCGGGATCGCCCTCGGCCTCGGCCTTCACAAAATGGCTTCGCGTCTCGCCCCCCTCGCTATTCGCGCCGGGGGAGGGGCCATTGCGGCCACGGGCGCCATATTGCTCCTCGCCTGAGCGAAAGCAAAGAGGGAGGGCGGCCGAGCGCCGCCCTTCCGATCATCCCGCCATTGGGCGGAGCCGCATCAGCGCACCCGGTAGGCGTCGTGACAGCCACGGCAATGGGTGGTCATGTCGTTGATCGCCGAAAACAGCTTCTGGTAATTGGCCGCATCGGGCTTTTTCGCCACCAAGCGGGCGGCATCGGCGATGTCATAGGCGCTCAGGTGAAAGGCCTGACCGACCCCCTGCAATTCGTCCGGCATGAAATTGCCGACCCCCATCATGCCCTGGCTCATTTTGCGGTGCAGTTCCTTCACCGGCATGTCGCCGACTTTTTCACCCATTTTGCGGATTTTCTTCACCGTGGCGGCGATCTCCTCATCCGAGGCGCCATTGGCCTCCATCCGCTCGATGCGCCGGTGCGCCAGGCCCATCTTGCGCTCGGCGATCCTGGCCGCCAGCTCGAACTTCTTTTCGGCGATCGCCGTCAGGATATCGTCGAGATTTTCCAGATCCTTGCGCATCTCGGCCAGGAACATCGCCTTGATGGAAGGGTCGAGCTTGACGAAGCTGCGATTGTCCTCGGGCGGGGTCATGCCTCCCTGGGCGACGGCGCTCGAAGCCGCGCCCATCAGCGCCAACCCCAACAGACAGGCGGTCAGTCTTTTGGCCGGAATATGGATATTGCTGAAACGCATCGATTGATCTCCAATTCATTACTGATGATGGCAAAAGCTCCAGGCTCAGGGGCCTATATAGCATGAACACGCAAGCCCCGGCACCCCGCAACCAGCGCCCGGCGCGCCCCGCCAAAGCCCCGTCAGGGTGCTCAAAATCGCCGCCGCCGCTGTGCCTAAAAAACAGGCAAAACGCCTGGAAATTACGCATCAACGCGGCGGTCAGACGGGCTTGCGCGACCGCGCCGGGCTGAAATGCGCCATTTTCGCCGCATTGCCTGTTTGGCACGCTACGTGCTAGACGCGAGGGTAAGATATAAAGTTTGCGGATTGTCAAAATTCAGGTGAGGTCAGATGAAAAAGATAGAAGCCATAATCAAGCCCTTCAAATTGGACGAGGTGAAGGAAGCCCTCCAGGAAATCGGCCTTCAGGGCATCACGGTCATCGAAGCCAAGGGCTTCGGGCGCCAGAAGGGCCATACCGAGCTTTATCGCGGCGCTGAATATGTGGTCGATTTTCTTCCCAAGGTGAAAATCGAGGTTGTTCTGCCGAATGAGCTTCTGGAGAAGGCGCTGGAAACCATCCAGGAAGCCGCCAAGACCGGACGCATCGGCGACGGCAAGATCTTCGTTTCCAATATCGAGGAAACCATCCGCATCCGCACCGGCGAGACCGGCCAGGACGCCGTCTGACCAGGAATCGGCCGACAGCAGCTTGAGGCCCCGCTGCTGTCTGCCTCGCGAGTAACGGGCCACTGCCAGACCTAATTCAAGCCATTAACAGGGGGATTTCTCCATGTCTGATTTTAGTACCATCAAGAAAATGTATGAAGAGAACGATGTCAAATTCGTTGATCTTCTGTTCACCGATCCGCGCGGCAAGCTCCAGCATCTGACCATGGATGTGAAGCTGATGGACGAGGATGCTTTCAATGAGGGCATCATGTTCGACGGCTCGTCCATTGCCGGCTGGAAGGCCATCAACGAGTCCGATATGACCCTGGTCCCCGACCCGTCCTCGGCCTATATCGATCCGTTTTTCGCCCAGACCACCCTCAGCGTGTTCTGCGACATCCGCGACCCGAGCACCGGCGAGGGCTATAGCCGCGATCCGCGCATGACCGCCAATAATGCGGTGGCCTATCTGAAATCGACCGGCATCGGCGACACCGCCTATTTCGGCCCCGAGGCTGAGTTCTTCATCTTTGACGATGTCCGCTTCAGCACAGAGCCTTATGACACCGGCTTCCAGCTCGATTCCTCCGAGCTGCCGACCAATATGGGCACCGCCTATGAGATGGGCAATATGGGCCATCGCCCCCGCACCAAGGGCGGTTATTTCCCGGTGCCGCCGATTGACAGCGCCCAGGATATCCGCTCCGAAATGCTCAGCACCATGGAAGAGATGGGCGTTGAGACCGAAAAGCACCATCACGAGGTTGCCGCCGCCCAGCATGAGCTCGGCATGAAATTCGCCGATCTGGTGTCCGTGGCCGACCGTCTGCAGATCTACAAATATGTGGTGCATCAGGTGGCCCATGCCTATGGCAAGACCGCGACCTTCATGCCCAAGCCCGTCTATGGCGACAACGGCACCGGCATGCATGTGCATCAGTCGATCTGGAAAGACGGCAAGCCGACCTTCGCCGGCAACCAATATGCCGATCTGTCGGAAACCTGCCTCTATTATATCGGCGGCATCATCAAGCACGCCCGCGTGCTGAACGCCTTCACCAATCCCAGCACCAACTCCTATAAGCGTCTGGTGCCGGGCTTCGAGGCTCCGGTGCTGCTGGCCTATTCGGCCCGCAACCGTTCGGCATCCTGCCGTATTCCGCACGCCGAATCGGCCCCCGGCAAGCGCGTCGAAATCCGCTTCCCGGATCCGACCGCCAACCCCTATCTGGCCTTCGCCGCCATGCTGATGGCCGGCCTTGACGGCATCGAGAACAAGATCCATCCCGGCGAGGCCATGGACAAGGACCTTTATGACCTGCCGGCTGCCGAGCTGAAGGAAATCCCCACCGTGTGTGGCTCCCTGCGCGAAGCGCTCGAGGCGCTGGACAGCGACCGCGATTTCCTGAAGAAGGGCGGTGTGTTCACCGACGACCAGATCGATGCCTATATCGAGCTGAAGATGGAAGAAGTCATCCGCTTCGAGCACTCGCCGCATCCGGTCGAGTTCGACATGTACTATTCCTGCTGATTGCAATCAGCGACGAAAACAGAAGAGCCGGGGCGCCAGCGCCCCGGCTTTTTTTTGCCCGCCATTGCGCCATGGGCAGGGGGGCGGCCCCGGCGCGGCGCCTTGCCCATTGGCGTGAAGGCCGCCGGTAAAGGATTGCGGTGAAACCCTGCCGCCGCGCACAATAAACCCGCAGCCCTGGTTTTGCCTGCGCCGGGCTTCTGGAATAAGGGGCCGGAAAATTGCTGTGGAAAAACTGTTAATAAACTGTTAATGATATGGAATCGCATATGTATTTTGATTCGGTATGCGGACGACCATGCATCTCCACTGTATCCGGAGTCGTTTCGGAGTTGCTGAAAGGTGGGCTGGATGAGTGCATATTCTCAAACCGGACTAGCGAGTCAGCCGGTGGACGCGGACACGAGGAAGCCGCCGCATCATAATGCCGACATGTCTGACGATCTTCTGGACCAGCCCGTGCCGATCCGGGTTCTGGTCGTCGAAGACAGCGATTACGATTTCAGGATTACCAAGAAAAACCTGCTGCTGATGGACACCTACCGGGTCCGGGTCGACCGGGCCGGCAGCGTTTCGGAGGCCGGCCAGGCGGCGCGGCGCCAGGACTATGACGTGGTGCTGGTGGATTTCTGCCTCGGTCTCGACACCGGCGTGCTGGCCATCAACCATTTCGGCGGGCGCGACAGCAAGGCGGCGTTGATTCTGCTGACCGGCATGCCGGGGCAGGATATTCCCAAAATCGCCCTCAAGGCGGGCGCCCTGCATTGCCTGGACAAGAACCAGCTCAACGAGGTTCTGCTCGAAACCACCATTCGCAGCGCCTTGCACACCCGCCACCTGGAAGACCGGCTGAAATCTCTGGTGTCGCATCTGGAAGAGGCCAACCGGGCCAAGGATGATTTCTACGCCCGCATGAGCCATGATCTGAAAACCCCGCTCAACGCCATTCTGGGCTATGCGGAAATGATTTCCGACGATTGCCTCAGCCTGTCGGTTCCGGAAAAATATCAGGAATGCGCCCGCAATATTCACACCGGCGGCACCCATTTGTTGGAGGTCATCAACAACCTCATCCTGCATGCCAGCGGCAAATATGCCGATAATCTGGGCCGTTTTTCCACTCACGACCTCCGGCAGATTGTCAGTCAGGCGGTTTCGCTGGCCGACAGCCTGGCCAAAAACAAGGCGATCACCATTACCCTGCAGGACGATGGCTCGGAGTTGCAGGCCGATTGCCAGGTTTCGGTGCTGACCCAGGCCATTCTGAACCTGCTGTCCAATGCGGTGAAATATACCGCCAGCGGCGGCGAGGTAGGGGTCAGGCTGGGCACCGACAAGGACCGGCATTTCGTCGCCATCCGCGATAACGGCATCGGCATGAGCACGGCGGATATCGATCTGGCCCTGACCCCGTTCGGCCGTGTGGAACTGCCGGCCCAGATCAGCCAGGAAGGCAGCGGGCTGGGCCTGCCCATCGTCAAGGAAATCATCACCGCCCATGGCGGCGAGCTGGATATCAGCAGCCGCCCCGGCGAGGGGACCGAGGTTATCCTGTACCTGCCGATTGCGCTCGAGGGGCGGGATGCGGCCTGAGCCGTCCCGCTTGCCATTGGATTTGTACCATGACTGACGGACTGAATGTGGCCATGCAGCCGGGAACCCCGGCAGCCAGGATGTCATTATTGCTGGTCGAAGATGACGACGCGGACGTCATGCTGGTCAGCCGCTATCTCAGGCGCCGGGGCGGCGACATTGCGCTCATTGTCGCCCGCGATGGCGAGGAGGCGCTCGCTATGCTGCGGGCCGGCGAGGCGGTGCCGCGTCCCTATGTCATCCTGACCGATCTGAACATGCCGGGCATGTCCGGGCATGAACTGATCGAGGAAATCCGCTGCGACCGTGCCCTCAGCAACAGCGTGATCTTCGTGATTTCCAGCTCCCGGCTGGACGAGGATATCCAGCAGGCTTATGCCCATCATGTCGCCGGCTACCTGTCCAAGCAGATGGCGCCGGCCGAAATGGAAAAGAGCTTGCGCATCGTGTTCGACTATTGCGAGACGGTGCACCTGCCGTCCTGATATGTGGGCTGGCACCTATTCGGGCGCCGCTTTGCGCGCGCCCTTGGGCCAGTCGAACAAGAATGTGGTGCCCGGCGCCCTGGCCGGATCCGACTCGACCCGTAGCGATCCCCCATTGGATTCGATGGCCTTTTTCACCAAAGCCAGCCCCATGCCATTGCCCGGCACCTTGTCTTTTCGCTCCAGCTTGCGGAACGGCAGCAGGATCTTGTCATGATATTTCGGATCGATGCCGATCCCGTCATCCTGCACGCTGAAGTGCCAGTAATCCTTGTTGGTCTTGCTTTTCACGGTGATGCGCCCGTCCTTCCGGTCATGATATTTGACGGAGTTCTCCAAAAGGTTCCGGAACACCAGCATCAAAGGCGCGCGATAGGTCACCAGCTTTCTCGGCAGGGAGCCGAGGGACAGGGTCATCTGCTCGGCGCCGTCGATAACACTGAAAATGTCGTTCAGTTCCTCGCGCAGATTGATCTGCTCGGCCGCATGTTCGCTGTTGCCGGCGCGGGAATATTGGGTCAGATCCGCGATCATGCTGCTCAGTTGCGCGATCTGCCCGTTCAGCCGGTCGATATGCTCCTGAATCGACTGGCGCGTCTCCGGGCTGGTGTCTTCCTCGATCCAGTGCGCGGTGTGCTGGATGGCGCGCAGCGGGCCGGTCAGATCGTGGCTGACAATATGGGTGAACTGCTTGAGATTGTCGTTGATGCGTTTCAGCTCCCGGTTCTGCTCTTCCAGGGCTTTTTCCGCCAGAATCTGATCGGTCACGTCCACCAGCACCGCCAGGCTGACCGATCTGCCGTCCGGCTGCTTGTCCAGAGTGGCCGACAGGCGCACATCGATCTTACTGCCATCCTTGCGGATCATCTGATAGGGCACGTCCTTGCACGCCCCTTCCGTCCAGAATTTCGGCAGCACCTCGGTCTTGGCGTAGGCCTGCGACTGCTCGGTCAGGAAATCGGTCGATTTATGGCCGATCACCTCATCGCGGCTGTAACCCAGCGATTTCAGCCAATATTCGCTGGCCTCGATGATCCGGCCCTCGGCGTCGATGGAATGCATGATCACCGGCGTATTGAGATAAAGCTGGCGGAACCGCTCCTCTTCCTGGCGCAGGCGCTGGTTCAAATCCTCCAGCATCCGGGTCTGTTCCATATGGTGATATTCATAGCTGCTCCATTGCCCGATCAGCTCCAGAAACGCAGCTTCGTTATCGTTCATTTCCCGCTTGGGCTGGCCGGCCAGATTGGCCACGGTCAGCGCGCCCTTGACATGGCCGCCAATGGTGATCTGCACCCCCATGGCCGGCTCCAGGCCATGCGCCTTCAGCAGGGGATGAAAATTGCTTTTGCAATTGGCGAAATTGCCATAGCAGCGCGATTTGCGGCTGTCGCAGCTCTCCTTGCAGCGCTCGGTGGGCAGCTCATACTCATCCCCCGGCGCGATCTTGATCGAGGGCGGGCATGCCCGGTGCATCACCCTGGCCCTTTGCCCCTCGAAAGTGCTCAGGGTCACCACCGGCATGTGGAAATGCGCCGCCGCCAGCTCGACAATGGCGTCGAACTTCTGGTTCGAACTCAGTTTGCGTGACGAGGTGATCTCATGGAAGCGGTTCAGCGCCAGCTCATGCTGCTTGGCCTGGGTGATGTCCCGGCCGACCAGTTGCAATTCCATGATCCGGCCCTTGGCGTTGCGGTCGGCGAAACGGCGCCATTCCAGCCAGGTCCTGCTGCCATCCGCCCGGATGTCCTCCCGGGTCAGGTTTTGGCTTTCCCCGTCCTCGCCCCGGTTCAGGCTTTCGATCAGCTCCTTCCGCTGGTCTTCGGGCACCAGGTCGATATATTTGGTGCCGACCAGTTCCTTGCGGCTCTGCTGGTAATAGCCGCAAAACGCATTATTGACGAAGGTGATGGAGGTGTCCGGCAGCATGCGGCAGATCAGGTCGTTCTGGGACTGGACCACATTCTCATAGAGCTTCTGCTGGCTGGCCAAGCGGTTGCGCGCCTGCTTCAGGTCCTGAACGTCGACAATGGTCAGCACCACTCCGGCGGTCTGCTCATGCTCGATCTTATAGGGCAGAATGCTGAGCAGATAGGCATTGCCGCCCACGCTGATTTCCACCTGGCTGCGTTCCGCCTCGTTCAGGACCTTGCTGATATCCTCAAGCAGTTCCGGATAGGCGAACCGGTAGGTGACATGTTCCAGCGGCCGCCCGATATCATGGGGGAGCAGATTGAAGGTCACCGCCGCCGACGGGGTAAACCGCCGGATGCGCAATTCCTTGTCGAGGAAGATGGTGCCGATTTCCGTGCTGCGCAGCAGATTGTCCATGTCATCGGTCAGCTCCATCAGCTCTTCGATCTTGCGCTGATGCTCGGCGCTGACCGTGTACAGCTCCTCATTGACCGAATGCAATTCCTCATTGGTGCTCTGCAGTTCCTCATTCGAGGACATCAGTTCTTCATTGGTGGCCTGAAGTTCCTCATTGCTGGTTTCCAGCTCCTCAATGGTGTTTTGCAGGCTCTCCTCAAGCGTGTTGAGCTCGCTTTCCAACTGGGCGACCCGCTGGATATAGAACGCCTTGTCCGTGTCATCGGTGGTCATGTCGTCCGGTTCCGGCACGGCAACGGGCTGCCTTTTGTTCTCCTCGATGGTGATCAGCAGAAATTCAGCGCCGCGATCCTCAAGGGTCAGGCTCTCAACCCCCACCGACAAAGGGGTCACGGTGTCGTCATCGTTCTTGATTGTTACCTGGCGCCGGAACGGGATTTCGCTCGGGGTCAGAGCCCGGTCAATGCCGCTGCTGACCACGACCTGCAGCTCTTCGCGCACCATCTTGGCGACCTTGTTGGAAAACTCCCCTTGTTGAACCTTCAGATAATTGCTGGCATTGCCGAAAACATGGATCAGCTCGCCGTCCCGATTGATCAGCAGGCCGGTCGGGGCGTATTTTTCCAGCACCTGATCATAGGCGCTGACCAGAAGTTGCCGCTGGCGCGCCATGTCGCATATTTCCGGATAAGGCTGGCTGCGGCTCTGCGGAAGCTGATCGGAGCAGGTCAGGCTGGCGCTGCTGCTCAGCGGCAGCAGGTCGGTGGCTTCGCGCAATTGCACCCGCCGTTTCTTCTGGAAGATGCGCCATCTCTTGTCCAGTGTGGTGAATTCGGCATTCAGGCTGCCGACTGTCTCGCTGGGGCCCAGAAACAGCACCCCCTTCTTGCGCAGAGCAAAATGAAACAGCGCCATCACCTTGCGCTGGGCGATATCGTTCAGATAGATGATCAGATTGCGGCAACTGACCATGTCCATTCGGGTAAAGGGCGGGTCCTTGATCAGATTATGCGGGCTGAACACGATCAGCCGGCGCAGGCTGCGTTTGACCTGATAGGAATCGGCATGGCGTTCGAAATAGCGTGTCACCAGATGATCCGGCATGCTTTGCATACTGTCGGGTGAATAAAGCCCGGCCGCGGCGATCTCCAGCGATTTGAAATGCACATCCGTGGCAAACACCTTCAGATTGAGGGGCAGCCCGTGCTGGCGCGCATATTCACTGAACAGGATCGCGATGGAATAGGCCTCTTCGCCGCTGGCGCAGCCTGCCACCCAGATGCGCAATTGCCGCTGGGCTGTCATGCTTTCCATCAGCTCCGGCAGCACCGACTCTTCCAGCGCCTCAAAGGATTCCCAGTCACGGAAAAAGCGGGTCACCCCGATCAGCAGATCCCGGTACAGCGCCTCCAATTCGTCCTGACTCTGGCTGAGGCTTTTGAAATACTGGTTCAGATCGTGATGGTGGTTCAGAAAGGCGCGCCGGCGGATGCGGCGGCTGACGGTGGTCTCCTTGTAATAGCCGAAATCCGTGCCGTAATGCTTCTCCAGCAGCGACAGGATCAGGGTCTCCGGCGGATGATCGCCGGTCTTGCCGATGCCCGCCTTGTCGCTGAGCGGCAGGCCGCTGGCCAGCGCCTTCAGAATGTCGGGCATGTCCTTGGGCAGGGCGACGAAAGAGGCCGAGCATTTCTCAATCACCTTGCGCGGCATGCTGTCGAATTTGGCCGATGCCGGCTCCTGGGCAATCAGGGTTCCGCCCCGCTCGCAAATGCTCACCCCGCCCAGCGTGCCGTCGCTGCCCGTGCCGGACATGACGATGCCGATCGCCTCCTCGCCGAAATCCTCCGCCAGGGACTCGAAGAACAGATTGATCGGCATGTTGAGCACCTTGGCGTCCGAATAGGGCCGGGTGCGCAGCACCCCCTTGCGGATGGTCAATTCGGTGCGCGGTGGGGTCAGATAGATCGAGTTGCGCCGGATTTTCAGCCCGTCCCGCGCATGCAGCACCTCCATTTTCGAATGGCGACTGATGAGCTGGTCCATCAGGCTGTCGAAATCCGGGGACAGATGCTGAATGATGACGAAGGCAAAACCCGACACATTGGACATGGCGTCGAAGAACTGCTCGATCGGCTCCAGGCCGCCGGCCGAGGCGCCGATCGCCACCACGCGGATCGGCCTTTTCATCGCAGGCTCTCTTATTCTCTCTGATGGGGATGTGGAATCAGCTTCGGACCCGGCGGCGGGCTTGGTCGTCTTGGTGTCATCGGGGGGCGCGATCGGCTTTTTTTTCGCTGGTTTCCGTTTGACCCTGTTGTTCTTAGTCGCTCTCTTGCCTGAGGTCTTGTTCATTCGCCGCCCTGATCAGCCTTTGCCCGCCGCTCGCCAACGCTGTGCCTGGCGCTTCGGGGCTCGGCAAATGTGGCAATGCGGACATGGCTGATTCTCTTACACATGCTGAAATTTGGAACAATTTAAGGCTATCAAACAGTGGCAAGCCGTGACAAATGCTTTTTGCCGGGCTGTGTTAACATTTTTGTCAACCGATATGGAGCTCCCGCCCATGTCATGGCGCCGGATTTACCTTTTGTTAACCATAAGGCGCTGTAAATCCTTTGTTAGGAATCATTCTCGGCGCCGGGTGACCCACCGGGCGCCAAAATCAAAAACCGATCGAGGCCGTCCGGCCGCACAGGGTGAGTCATGACAATGGAAATGCACGATCAATTTGCCATGCCCGGATTCGAGGCGATATCGCTCTATGATTGGGACGAGGCGGGTGACACAGGCGATAACGAACTTCACCACGCCCTCGAGCGCTGCCGTCAATTGCTGATGGTCAGCCAGTCCCTGCGGGACACCTCCCAGCATATCCGCCGCCAGGCGCGGGAAATCCGCAGCAGGGTTCGCGGCAGGCAATCCTGACCGCGGCATAGATTCAGCCCGAATTCACCGCGCCGAACAGGGCGCCGATGACGATGGCCCCGCCAATGCCGAGGCCAAGATAGACCGCGAATATGCGCGGGCGCACCAGCGCCCACACCGCCGCCATGGCCGGGATCGAGCTGACCCCGCCGGCGATCATGAACGCCATCGCCGCCCCGGCGCTCATCCCCTGTTCCATCAGCCCGGCCACCAGCGGCGGCGCCACATAGGAATTGAGATAGGCCGGCGCCCCGATCAGCGCACTGAGGATAATCGGCCACAATCCTTCCCCGCCTATCGCCGCGCCGATCAGACTGGCCGGCACATAGACGATCAGCAGCGCCTCCAGCAGATAGGCCAGCACCAGCCATTTCAGCAGGAACAGCCCATTGGCGATGATCTCGCGGCGGAATATCGACCGGCGGTCCCGTTCGCGCCAGAAGCGCCATTCGGGCCGGCCCTTGAAGGGCGAGCCGCAGCTCGAGCAACAGCCGCCGCCATCGCGCGGGCGCAGCGGATCGGCAAAGGCCGGGCCGCTGAGGAGGGCACGGGCCACAAAGCCGCCCATCAGCCCGAGCGCCACCGCCGCCGCCGCCTTGGCGACGGCGAACGGCCAGCCCAGCGCCGCCGCGGTGATCAGCAGGGTTGGCGGGTCGATCATCGGCGAGGACAGCCAGAACGCCATCACCGGCGCCAGCGGCACCCCCACCGCCAGCAGGCCGGCGATAAACGGGATCACCTCGCAGGAACAAAATGGCGCCAGCCCGCCGAACAGCGCCGCCAGCACGATCATCCGGGTCTGGTGCCCGGAAAAGGCCCGCGCGATCACCGCCTCGGCGCCGCTGGCCTTCAGATAGCCGATCAGCAGCACCGCCAGCACGATATAGGGCAGGGTGCCTCCAAAGGCCCTGGCGGCGATGCCCATCACCTGTCCGAACTGGGCAAGATCGAGCGCCAGCACCGCAAGCGGGATGAGCACGATCAGGACCCAGACCGATTTGAGCTGCCGCGTTGCAAGGCGCACCGGCCCGTTGTTCTTCAGGGCAAGTTCGGTCATGATGCGGCCCCCTCGAGCAGGGCTTCGGTTTGGCCGGCCTCGGCGCAGCATTCATGCAGCAGAAACGCCGCCAGCGCCTCGATATGGGCATACTCGGCCCGGTTGATGACGCTGCGGCCGTGTTTGACCTGTTTGATCAGCCCGGCCCCGGCCAGAAATTTCAGATGATGCGCCAGGGTCGAGGCGGCGATTTGCAGCCGCTGTTGAATCTCGCCGACGCTGAGGCCGCCCGGCCCGGCCCGCACCAGCAATTGCAGCACCTCGAGCCGGGCGCGCGAGCCGGCGGCGGCGAATCCCTCGGCGGCTTGATCGATATCCATCCTGCGGTCCTTTCAATAAAACTACAAAACTAGTTATATCGAAACAGGCCATCTGTCAATAGCGGCAAATCCGCCAGATCTGGACGGGAACGGGAAACGCAATGGGGAGCGCAATGGGGAAGGGAGGCGCGGCGCAGGCTGAAGGCGGGTGCTGCATCACGGCAATTTGAATTGTCATCCTGTCGGCTATGCCGATAGCGTTTTGCCCAATGCCGGGCGCTTGCCGGCCAATAATCATAAGAGGTAACACAATGACATCTATCCTACGCTCCCTGACCGCTTTCACTGTTCTGGCCCTGGCGTTCGCCGCCCAGCCCGCCCTGGCGGCCGGGTCGCATAAGGTGGCGGTGCATGTGGACCAGAACGACAAGAAGGTCATGAACATGGCCCTCAACAATATCGTCAATCTGAAAGCCTATTATCAGGCCAGGGGCGAGGAGGTCGAGATCGAGCTCGTTGCCTATGGGCCGGGCCTGCACATGCTGCGCGAGGACAGCTCGCCCGTGAAGGCGCGGATCGCCAAAATGGATCTTGAGATCGAACACCTGACCTTTTCCGCCTGCGGCAATACCCAGGCCAAGATGAGCAAAAAGAGCGGCAAGCCGGTCAAGCTGATTTCCGAGGCCCGGGTAACCCCGTCCGGCGTGGCGCGGCTGATCGACCTTCAGGAGCAGGGCTATGCCTATGTGCGCCCCTGATGCGGGTGTCATGACGGCCTTTAAGGCTTGATTAACATCGACCGCATCAATCCGCCGCTAATGTCGATTTTTATTTGACAGTCTTGCGTTGCGGGTCCATGATCTAACTCTAATGCACTGAAGGGGGTTTAAGAAAATGACGCCACCGAACAGTCCCTGCGCCTCTGTTATTGTCATCTGACCACAATAACATTGAATAGGCGCCACCCAAATCTCAGAAACATCATATATGACTGTCTGAGTGCTTTCGCTTTATGCAGGATTATAGGCCATTGTGCAAGATATACTTGTATGGACCGGACAAAGTAGTTAGACGGTTAAGTCAAAATCAGACAAACCGATGCGCACGGAATTGAAGATCAAGATCATCGGCAGCGGTTAATAACTCCAAACCGGCCATGACGATCCTTCCGCCCACGGGAAATCGAGACCCCGATGCAGTTGCTGCCGGGGTCTCACCATTTGCGCTGCCGCCCGCAAGGGGCGGCGCCCGCAGCACGGATTGACCTGCGTCAATTCCGTCGTTGAATTTGCGTTCCACTTTCAGTACTGTTCGATCAATTCAGGGGGGACCGGCGATCGGCGCCGTCCGCGCAGCAGCAATGATTTCCGAGAAGGAGGAAAGCACAATGGAAATGGTTTTACCGCTTATCGCAATGGCCGGTCTTGTCGGCACAGTGATTGCATTCGCGTTGATCCTGAAAATTCTGACTTTCTAGAATTTCAGCAATCCAGACGATTTATTGAAACGGCGTGCTGGCAGGCGCGCCGTTTTTGTGTTTGAGTGAGGCTGCTTTATTCTCACGGAGCCTTCCCGATGCCGAAGCCGGTCAACCGGATTTATTCTTCCTACGGAACCACTATCTTCACCACCATGTCGATGCTGGCGCTCGAGCATGATGCGATCAATCTGGGCCAGGGCTTTCCGGACCGGGACGGCCCGCTTCAGGTGCGCGAAGCCGCCGCCCGCTATGTGGTCGAAGGCCCCAACCAATACCCGCCTTCGGGCGGCATGCCGGCTCTGCGCCGCGCGGTGGCCGACAATAACCGCCGTTTCTGGGGGCTGGAGGTCGAATCCTCGCAGATCATCGTCACCTCAGGCGCCACCGAGGCGCTGGCCGCCTGTCTGATGGGGCTGCTCAATCCGGGCGACGAGGCGATCATCATCGAGCCCTTCTATGATTGCTATCTGCCGATGATCGAACAGGCTGGCGCCGTCGCCAAAGTGGTGGCCTTGCGCCCGCCGCACTGGTCGGTGCCGATGGAGGCGCTGGAGGCGGCCTTTTCGGATCGGACCAAGCTGCTCATCCTCAATAATCCGATGAACCCGACCGGCAAGGTCTTCACCCGCGAGGAACTCTCAGACATAGCCGCGCTGCTCGTCAAATATGACACCTATGCGGTGTGCGACGAGGTTTATGAGCATCTGACCTTCGACCACTGGCGCCATGTGCCGCTGATGAGCCTCGATGGCATGGCCGAACGCAGCCTGCGCATCGGCTCGGCCGGCAAGACCTTTTCGCTCACCGGCTGGAAGGTCGGCTATATCACCGGCCCGCAGGGCCTCATCGACCAGGTCGCCAAGGCGCATCAGTTTCTGACCTTCACCACCCCGCCGGCCCTACAGCTTGCCGTCGCCGACGGCCTCGGCATGGACGACTCTTATTTCAACGGCTTGGCGGCCGATCTTGAATCGAAACGTGACTTCCTGCGCGCCACCTTTGCCGGCATCGGACTGGAGGTGCTGCCCTGCCACGGCACCTATTTCCTCACCGTCGATGTCGCCAGTTTCGGCTTCAATGGCGACGATGTCGCCTTTTGCCGCCAGATCACCAAAGAGGCCCGGGTGGCGGCGGTGCCCAACAGCGCCTTTTATCACCCGGCATCCGAACCGCCGCATAATCTGGTGCGGTTCTGCTTCTGCAAGGAGCCGGATGTGCTGGCCGAGGCCGCCAAACGCCTGCAGAGCTGGGCGGGCCGGTCATGAACGGAACCGAACTTCTGACCAATGCCGAGATGTCCCGCGCCGACAGTCTGACCATTGCTGCCGGTACCCCCGGCATCGTGCTGATGGAAAATGCCGGCCGCGCCTGTTTCGAGGAGATCCGGCGCGCCTTTCCCAAACTCCGCCATGTCGCCATATTATGCGGCCCCGGCAATAATGGCGGTGACGGCTTCGTCATTGCCCGCTTGCTGGCCGAGGCTGGGATAGAGGTGAAACTGGCGCTGCTGGGCAGCCGGGACGCTTTGTCCGGCGATGCCGCCGAGGCGGCCTCGCGCTGGACCGGACCGGTCGATCCGATGACCACCTCGGTGCTGAAAAATGCCGAACTGGTGGTCGATGCCATTTTCGGCGCCGGCCTGTCGCGCCCGCTCGAGGGGGCGCCGGCCCGGATCGCCGCCATACTGAAAGGCTCAAAGCTGCCCGTGGTGGCGGTGGATGTGCCCTCAGGCCTCGACGGCGATAGCGGCCAGCCTTTGGGGCCGGCTTTCCATGCCGATCTCACCGTCAGCTTTTTTCGCCCCAAGCCGGGGCACTATCTGATGCCCGGACGCGCCCTTTGCGGCCGCCTCGTCATCCGCGATATCGGCATCACCGAGGATGTGCTGCGGGATCTGAAACCGCAAACCCGCCTCAACAGCCCGAAGGTCTGGGGCGCCAAATTCCCCTGGCCGAAATTGTCGGGGCACAAATATAAGCGCGGCCATGCGGTGGTGCTCAGCGGCCCGTTCGGCCGCACCGGCGCGTCGCGTCTGTCGGCCCGTGCGGCTTTGCGCGCCGGGGCCGGGCTGGTGACCATGGCCGCGCCGCCAAACGCCCTTTCCGAATGCGCCGCCCAGCTCACCGCGATCATGCTGCAAAGGATCGACAGCGCCGATGCGCTGGAGGTGATGCTCAGCGACCGGCGCATGAACGCGGTGGTCGTAGGGCCCGGCCACGGCACCGGCGG
>PKTQ01000356.1 GCA_002869085.1 Hyphomicrobiales bacterium
CCGGTGCTTCAATGGTATTGACGCCGGTGCAGTGCGGCAAAACGGGAAGATGACCGCAGGATATATTGCCCATTGTTTGTGCATACGGGCCGGGTATGCGGGCCTGTCCGAGCCTGGCCCGGAAGCGCCGCGCGGGGAGGGCGGGTGTGGCTATTCAAGGTTATGATCGCGCCGGTTGAGGCCATGACGCTGCATCTTTTCATTCAGGGTGCGCCGCGCGATTCCCAGCCGCTCGGCCACCTGGTCCATCGGGCCGCCCTCGGCCAGCGCCTTTTCGATCAGCAGGCGCTCATAATGCTCGACATTCTGCTTCAGGCTGAGCTCCCGGTCCGATTCGGCCGGGGCGGTTCTCAGCGCTTCGGCCACGCTGCCGCGCCCGCGCCGCGCCGCCAGAATGCGCCGTTCCGCCACCTGGCGCATCTGGCGCACATTGCCGGGCCAGCTTTCGGCGATCAGCGCGGCGGTATCCTCGGCGCTGATATGGGGCGGCTCGGTTTCATGGATCTTGGCGAAATGCAGCAGATAATGATTGAACAGCAGCAGCACATCATCGCCCCGGTCGCGCAGCGGCGGGATTTTCAGCACCAATGTGTTGAGCCGGAAATAAAGGTCCTCGCGAAACGCGCCGCTCTTGATGCTGGCTTCCAGCGCATCATTGGTGGCGCTGATAAAGCGCACATCCACCGTTTTCGGCGCCGGGCTGCCGACCGGTATCACCTCGCCCGCCTCCAGGGCGCGCAGCAGTTTCGGCTGTTGCTGCGCCGGGCAGGCGCCGATCTCGTCCAGGAACAGCGTGCCGCCATCCGCCGCCCCGAAATGACCCGGCGAGGCCCCGGCGGCGCCGGTGAACGACCCCGCCATGTGGCCGAACATTTCCGATTCGAACAGGCTGTCGATGATCGCGGCGCAATTCACCGGCACGAAGGCCTGGCCGCAGCGGCGGCTCAGATCGTGCAGCGCCTGGGCCACCAGTTCCTTGCCGGTGCCGGTCTCGCCCAGAATCAGCACCGGGGCTTCGGTGTCGGCCGCGTCCTCGATGTCTTCGCGCAATTGCCGCATGCCGGCGCATTCGCCGATCAGCACTCGGTCCAGCCCGGACAGGCGCCGCAGGCGCTGGCGCAGATGGGCGTTTTCGTCGCGCAGGCGGCCGAATTCCGCCGCCCGGCGGATGGCGTCATGAAGCCGCGCGGGCAGGAACGGTTTTTCGATAAAATCAAACGCCCCAAGGCGCATCGCCTCGACCGCCATCGGCACGTCGCCATGGGCGGTGATCATCACGGTCGGCGGGCGCGGCCCGCTTTCATTCAGCTTCTGCAGCAGCTCCAGCCCCGAAAGGCCCGGCATGCGCACATCCGACACCAGCACATCCGGCCGCGCCGAGGGCAGCACCTCCAGCGCCTCGGCGGCGGCATTGAAGCTTGTGGCCACGCAGCCCGAGCGGGTCAGGAACTGGGTCAGTGACTGGCGCATTTCCCGGTCGTCATCGACAATGAAAACATGGATGGGGGTGTCGCTGGTGCTCATGCCGCATCGGGCTCCTTCAATTGCAGCTCGAGCATGAACTCGGCGCCGCCGCCTTCAATATTACGCGCCGACAGCCTGCCATCATGCTCTTTGACGATCGAGGCGGAAATCGCCAGGCCAAGCCCCAGCCCTTCGCCGGAGGCCTTGGTGGTGACGAAAGGCTCGAAAATCTGCCGGCGGTGATCGCCGCAGAGACCCTCGCCGCTGTCGCGCACCACGATCCGCGCCGCCTGCTCGTCGCTTTCCAGGCGGATGGTGAGCTGTTTGTCGGCGACGCTGCGCATGGCGTCGAGCGCATTGCGGATCAGATTGACCAGCACCTGCTCCAGGCGCATGCGCCCGCCGCGCACCAGCACATGCCGGCCGGCATCGGGGCAGTTGAGGGCGACCCCCTCGGCCTGGATCGCCGGCCGCATGGTTTCCAGCGCCCCGGCGATCACATCGGCCAGATCCACATCCGCAAAGGCCTCGCCGCCCCGGCGGGCGAAAAAGCGCAACTGCCGGGTGGTTTCGCTCATCCGGTCGACCAGCCGGTCGAGTTGCCCCAGCAGCGCCGTCTGTTCGCTGTCCGTTTCGCGCCCCTCATCGGCCGGGCTGCGGGGCAGCAGCCCGCCGGCGATATAGGTCTTCATGGCGGCGAGCGGCTGGCCGAGCTCATGATTGACCGAGGCGGCGAGCTGGCCCAGCGCCGCCAGCTTCGAGCTTTGGCGCAGCTCCTTCTGGGCCAGTTGCAGGCGTTTCTCGGCCTGATTGCGTTCCTCGATCTCGCGGGCCAGATCCCGGTTCAGGCGGTTCAGCACGTCGCGTTCCTTCTGCGAGCTGATCAGCAGGTTGCGGGTGCGCTCCGAGCGCCGGAACAGCATCAGCGCCAGCAGGAGCGACAGCACCACCGCGGCGATGGCGATCACCAGCAGGCGGCGCTCCTGGATGTTTTCATAGGGCGACAGCAAATAGAGCTTCCAGCCCAGCCGGCCGATATCCTGGGTATGCTCGATATAGCGGGTGGCGCCGATGGTCACCAATCTGCCGTCCCGCGCCAGCCCCAGCGGTTCCAGCCTCTTGCCGCCAAATTGCCGCCGCCGGGCGATCGCCGCCCGCACCGGCGGACCCAGGGCCCTGAGCGTGCGGTAACGCCAGCCATTGTCCTGCGCCAGCACGATCACCCCATCGGCATTGGCGATAAAGATGCGCCCCTCCGGGCTTTGCCAGTCGGCTTCAAGCGGTTGCAGATCCACCTTGGCGGCGATCACCCCGATGATGGTTCCGGTCTGGCCACGCACCGGGTGCGACACGAAATAGCCCGGTTTGCCGGTGGTGGCGCCAATGGCGAAGAACTCGCCCGGGTGGCCGGCCATCGCTGCCTTGAAATAGGGGCGGAAACCGTAATTCTGGCCCAGAAATGTCTGGGGCCGGTCCCAGTTGGAAGCCGCGATGGTCAGCCCGTCCGGGTCCATCAGATAGATCGCCTCGGCCCGTGTGGTGGCGGCGTAGCGGGCGAGGCGCTGGCTGATGGCCGGGGTGGCGGTGCCCTCGGCCGCCCGGATGATCTGCTCATCCTCGGAAAGGATCGCCGGCAGGTTCTGATAGCGCTCCATGACCGAGATCAGCGAGGTCAGATAGGGCGCGGCGCGGCGCGCCGAGGCGGCAAGCTCAGTGGTGAGGAAATAGCGGTCCACCAGCCCCAGCCCCGCCCAGGCAAGGCCGATTGCGCCGAGCAAAAGGGCGGCCATCAGGGCGGCGGAACGGGGGCGCGGAAACTTCATGCCCCCTTATACGCGATCGGGTGAGGCTTGTCCGCACCGACAATGAAAGCGGGCAGGCGGGCGGGAAGGGGCAGGGGGGTATGGGAGGGGAGTGTCTAGAGCAGGGAGTGTCTAGGGTCCTGACCCTAACAAACATCCCGGAAAGGGGGGGCTTCCCGGGATGCCTTGCGAGCCGGTATCGGAGTGTTTAGCTCTTCGCCGGCGCGTTCTTGCGGGCCATGAACTGCTCGAATTCTTCCTTGTCGCGGGCGCGGCGCAGATCGCGCATGAATTCGGCAAAGGCCTTTTCTTCCTCTTTCAGGCGCCGGTGCTCTTCTTCGAGCCGTTTCAGCGTGTCCTTGCGATAGTCGTCAAAGGCGCTGTTGCCGGTGCCGTGGCTATAGCTGTGCCGGCGCGGGGTCCGATATCCGGAGAATTCGGATTTCACGCTCTGCCAGTGCTTGTCGATCTCCATGCGGTCGCCCCAGAGGATATAGGCGAGCATGGCCAGGCCGAGCGGCCAGAACAGGATAAAGCCGAGAATCATCAGCAGGGTATTCATGGGGGTCCATTTGCCTGCCGTGCAGCATTTGCTCAATGTTGCCGTTCCAGATTCGGTCATGGAATAGGTGCTCCTGATGTTGACGATGGTTAACATGTAGGAAGCATATCGCCCCGATTCAATATCCCCCCGCCGGAGCCATGCCCCCGACCTTGGAGCCCGGGGGCATTGGCGCGAAGCCGAACAAAGCGAATGGTCCGTACCGATGATCACGCATTTCCCGCGCCGCCTCCCAACACCCTCAAGTCACAATCCTGGGGTGGTTGGGAGGGGGCGCGGGACTGGGAAGTAACTCAATATGGCCCAAGCTCACCCTCTCCACCGCCTTTTGGTCATACTCCGGCAGCTATGGCTATACATCGGCAAGGGTAACTCCGGACGAGGCGCAGCCGAGGACTAGCGACCAAGTGGGAGCGCAGCCTTAGCGGCGCTTGAGCGTCATAGCCCGAAGGGCGAAAAAAGGGGGAGCGGGGCGGGTAGGACTGGCGAACTAGGACTGGCGAACTAAGAATGCCATGACACAGCAAATCTCTCTTCCCAAGGACCGGGCGAAATCGATAGAGTGCTGACAATCACATTTTTTGGATTTTCACAAAGGCTTGCCCCATGTCCAACATCGCCAATTCGCTCGAACAATATTGGATGCCCTTTACCGCCAACCGGACCTTCAAGGACAATCCCCGCCTGATCACTCACAGCCAGGGGGTGATGCTGACCGATCACAAGGGCGGCCAGGTGCTGGACGGCTCGTCGGGCCTGTTCTGTGTGGCGGCGGGTCATGGGCGCAAATCCATCGCCGATGCGGTGCATGCCCAATTGCTGCAAAACGATTACACCTCGCCCTTCGCCATGGGCCATCCGGGCGCCTTCGAGCTGGCGCGGCGGGTGGCGAGCATCACCCCGGAGGGCATGGATCATGTGTTCTTCGTCAATTCGGGCTCGGAATCGATCGACACGGCGCTGAAGATCGCCATGGCCTATCACCGCGCCAATGGCGAGGGGCAGCGCGTGCGTTTCGTCTCGCGTGAGCGCGCCTATCACGGGGTCAATATCGGCGGCACCTCGCTCGGCGGCATGGTCAGAAACCGCGAAACTTTCACCAATCTGATGCCCAATGTGGTGTGCATGCGCCACACCTGGCTGGAAGAGAACCGCTTCACCCGCGGCCAGCCGCAACATGGCGCCGAACTGGCCGAGGATCTGCAGCGCTTCGTCGAGACCTATGGCGGCTCCACCATCGCCGCG
>PKTQ01000355.1:0-1576 GCA_002869085.1 Hyphomicrobiales bacterium
ATCAGCGCCGCCGAAGCCCAGCTTCCTGACGATGCGGATGCGCGATGCCATGTCCTCGATCTGCTCATCAAGCAGATCCTCGCCGGTAATACCCAGATGTACATCGCCCTGGCTGAGATTGGCGGCGATCTCGGAGGCGGACAGAAAGGCGACCTCGACCCCGACCAGCTCGAGGATGCGGCCGCGATAGCCGCGCTCATGGCCGGTCTTGACGATGGTGAGGCCGGCATCGGCGAAAACCTGCAACGCCTTTTCCATCAGCCGGCCCTTGCTCGGCACCGCCAGAATCAGCTTCCCGCTCATTGCCCACCCGCCTTTCCTGCCGCGGCGATGCGCTCGGAATGCAAGGCAACGCCGAGCGCCGGCACCGGCACCGGCGCGCCCAGATGCTGCAGCAAATCGTCATAGCGCCCGCCGCCGGCCAACGGCTCGTCCTCGGCCCCGGGAGCCTCCATCTGAAACACGAAGCCGGAATAATATTCAAACTGCCGTCCGAATTCGGCGTCGAAGCGGGCTTTTTGCATATCGAAGCCTTCCTCGCGCAGCAGCGCGATGCGGCGTGTGAAGGTGTCGAGGGGGCCTGAAAGGTCGATGCCGGCAGCGCCGGTCAGGGCGCCGATCTTTTCAAGGCAGGCCTCCGGCTCGCCGTCGATGCTGAGATAATCCTCGATCAGATCGGCGGCGTGTTGCGCCAGGGGCTCGGCGGCCCGGTCGGCGGCCTGTTCGAGCAGACGCGCGGCAATGTCCTCGGGCCGGCGTCCGCCGACCAGGGGGAAGTTCTCGCGCCCCAGCCGCGCCTCGACCTTCCGGGCGGCCTCCGCAAGACCCAGCCCATCAAGCTCGTCCAACAATTGACGCTCGCGCTCCTCGCTGCGGGCGGCGGCGCCATTGGCGCAGAAGCTGTGCAACAGGGCATGAAAGGCTTGCGGTCGCCAGAACTGATGGCGCAGACGCCGGCGCCAGCGGTCCGGCATATCGATTTTCTCAAGCAGGGCACGGAACAGGCCGGGATTGCCGATACGCATGTTAAAATCCGCGATGCCGGCCCGGCGCAGCGCCTGGGCGGTGAGGCCGGCCAGGCGCGCCTCGGCGGCGGTGGGATCGGGCCCATGAAACCATTCGATCCCCACCTGCTCGAATTCGCGCGGATGGGCGACATCCTCCTGCGCGGCGCCGCTCTGATAGCGAAAGGCCGGGCCGCTATAGCAATAAAGGCGCTCGGCCGTGCATTCGGGATTGCGTTTTTTGTAAATGCGGGCCACCGGCAGGGTCAGGTCGGGCCGCAGACACAGCTCGGCGCCGCCGGGGTCGGTGAACACATAGGTGCGCGAGCGGATATTCTCGCCCAGCAGATCCAGAAACGGATCGGCCGGCTGCAGGATATCCGGGCCGACCTCATCGGCGCCGGCACCGCGAAACACCTCCAGGGCGGCGTCGGAAATGCGGCGCAGATCATCAAGGCGATTGCCGGCGGACATGGGTTCAGGCCCCCTCTTCCACTTCCGAGAGGCTCTGTTTCAGCGCGGCGAGCTCATCAGGCTTCAGCGCCATTAGCGGCGGGCGCACGGCAAGGCTG
>PKTQ01000355.1:1581-5510 GCA_002869085.1 Hyphomicrobiales bacterium
CCTCGGCCTCCGGCTGGCGCCAGACCCGCATCAGGGCGGCGGCATCCTCGGCGAAGACATTGAAACTGGCCGAGATACAGCCGGCGAGACCAGCCTGCATCGCTGGCAACAGGAATTCTTCGGAGCCGGCAAATACGTCGAAATCGTCAAAGGCGGCATGCTGGCACTGCATTTCCTCGAAATCGCCGGCGCTGTTCTTCAAACCGGCGATCAGGCCGGGATAGGCGCGGCGCAATTGTTCGATGGTTTCCAGCGCGATGTCGATGCCGGACATTTTCGGGAAGTCGTAAATATAGACCGGCAGCGGATCCGCCCCCAATTGGCCGAGCACATGATCATAGGCGGCAAACACCCCCTCATCGCTGATGCCGCGATAGAAGAAGGGCGGCATGATCAACAGGCCGCTGAGCCCGGCAGCGGCGGCGATGCGGCCAAGCTCGGCGGTTTCCGGCAGGTTACAACAGCCGATGCCGGCGATGACCTTACCTGCGAACCCGCTTTCGCCCACCGCGTCGATCAGGGCGCAGCGCTCGCGAAAGGACAGGGAATTGGCCTCGCCGGTGGTGCCCATGCTGACAATGCCATCGCAGCCCGCATCCAGCATGGTGCGGTAATAGGCGATGGTGTCCGGGATGGCGAGGCTGAGATCGGCGTTAAACCAGGTGATGGCTGCCGGCATAATGCCGGTGATGCGGGCGCTCATGAAGCTGTCCTTTGCAATATTGATTTTACTCCGGCCACCAATTCATCGCGCTTGACGGCGATTTGCGCCGCCGCGCCGGAACGCCAGGCCTCATTATCGGTGATCTCGGATGATTTTTCGGCGCCCAGCACCAGATCCTTCAAGGTGACCTCGCCGCGCCCGCGCTCATCCTCGCCTTCCATCACCACCACCGCGGCGCCGCGCTTGTCGGCATATTTCATCTGGGCGCGCACACCGCTGGCGCCCATATAGATCTCGGCGCGTATTCCGGCGGCGCGCAGTTCGGCCGCCATGGCCAGGTAGCGGCCCATATGTTCCCGGTCCATCACCAGCACAATCACCGGCGCATCGCCGGCGCCGGTTTCGACCTTGCCGAGCGCCTCCAGGGCGGCGTAAAGCCGGCTGACCCCGAGCGAAAAGCCGGTGGCCGGAATCTGCACGCCCTTGAATCTGGCCACCAGCCCGTCATAGCGCCCGCCGCCGCCGACCGAGCCGAAGCGGATCAGCTGGCCGTCCTCGCTGCGGGCCTCGAAGGTGAGCTCGGCCTCGAACACCGGCCCGGTGTAATAGTCGAGCCCGCGCACGATCGAGGGGTCGATGGCGATGCGGTCCGGCCCATAGCCGGCGGCGGCAAACAGCTCCGCCATCATGCGGAGCTCATTGATGCCCTCGGCGCCGATTTCCAGCCCGCCGACCGCCGCACCCAGCCGGGCCAGCGTCTCGTCAGCCGAGCCGCCGCCGGCACCGAGAAAGGCCAGTACCTTATCAATGGCGGCATCGTCCAGCCCGGCGCCGGCGGTGAAATCTCCCGATTCATCCTTGCGCCCCGGCCCCAGGAGCAGCCGCACCCCCGTCTCGCCGAGACGGTCGAGCTTATCCATGGCCCGCAGCACAGTGAGGCGTTGCGGGTCGTCCTCGCCGCCTGTGATGCCGATCTCGGCCAGGGCGGCATCGAGAAGTTTGCGGTTGTTGAGCCGGATCACATAGCCGCCGCGCGGAATGCCGAGCGCCTCCAGGCAGTCGGCGGCCATCATGCATAATTCGGCATCGGCGGCGCCGGGCGGCGCGCCGACCGTGTCGGCGTCAATTTGCGTGAACTGGCGGTAGCGCCCGGGTCCGGGCTTTTCATTGCGCCATACGGGACCGGACTGATAGCGCCGGAAGGGCTTGGGCAGGGCGTCGTAATTCTGGGCCACGAAGCGCGCCAGCGGCGCGGTGAGGTCATAGCGCAGGCTCATCCACTGGTCGTCATCGTCCTGGAGCGAGAACACCCCGGCATTGGGGCGGTCCACATCGGGCAGGAACTTGCCCAGAGCGTCGGTATATTCCAGGGCCGGTGTTTCCAGGGGTTCGAAGCCATAGAGATCATAGACGCCGCGCACCCGGTCCAGCATGCGCGCCAGCGCCCGCACCTCGGCGCCGTAAACATCGATGAGCCCCTTGGGCAGGCGTGCCTTGGGACGGAATTGCTTCTTCTTTTTCTCAACCATGACGCCGGGCTCCAGATCGCGGATTCGGGCTGGTTCTACCCGATTGCCCATGGGCGGGCAAGGCAGGATCACCTCAGCGGGGCAGGCAGAGGCGCAAGGAGGCCGGGTTTGGGTGAAATGGGCAAAACGCCCGATCTCCGGAAATCAGTCGAACAGGCTGTCGATATCGTCCTGGGCGATGCGGTCGGGGTCGTCGGAATGGCCGGGACCATGCAGCAACGCTTCCTCGCCTTCGACGGCCGGCAGGTCGGATTCGATATCCTTGAAGGCTTCGATGCCGCCCCAGATATCCATCATGCGCACCACCCGGTCCTCGATGAATTTGAGGGTGTTGACCACCTTGGTGATACGCTGGCCGGTCAGGTCCTGGAAATTGCAGGCTTCGAACAATTGCACCGCCCGCTCGCGGATGTCATTGGCCAGGTCGTGCTGGGGGCCGGTGAGCGAGGCGGCGAGGTCGGAGGCGTTGGCGTCGATCTCCTCGGCGGCGCCGAGAATCGATTCGGTGGCCTCCTCGGTGCCGTTGACCACCGCATCCAGCTCGCTGGTGACGGTCGTCATGCGGTCTCCGGACAGGCTGCCCTCGTGAATGGTGGCGATTTCACGCTTGGTGCGGTCAATCGCCTGATAAATGCTTTCGATTTCCGTCCTGAGCTTCTTGGCTTCCTGATGCTGCTGCACAAGCTCGGTATGGTTCTCGACCGGGGCCGGTTTAGTGTCCCGCATCTCGCGCTGCAGGCTTTTGATCGCGGCCAGCACCTCGTCGAGCTTGCCGCCATCGGCGCGTGCCGGCGCTTCTTCCGGCACATCACCGGAAAAGCCAAGATCCGCGCCCTGCTCTATTCTGAATCGCCTGACCTGCCTGACACCCATTCTGACTTACCCCGATATCTGATCTTCTGTTTCATCATGAAACGAAATTATGACGAAGTGGTTAGTATCCCCGGCACGGAAAGAGTGCGCGGGCAAGATTTTTCAGCCGCTGACCGCGCGCGCCCGCTCAAGATAGGAAATGACCTGCTGCTTCATGGTGGTGGCCTCGCTTTTCAGGCTGTCGGAGGAGGCCAGCATATCCGAGGCGGAGCGGCCGGTTTCCTCGATTCGCTCGGCGACATTGCCGACATTGCCGGTGACATTGCCGGTGCCCTGGGCCGCCTGCTGCATGTTGCGGGAAATCTCCTGGGTGGCGGCGTCCTGCTCCTCGACCGCCGCCGAAATGGCGCTGGTGACCGCCGACATGTTCTCGATGGTCCTGGCGACATTTTCAATGGCGCTGACGGAGGTGTCGGTCTTGTCCTGGATCAGCTTGACCTGAGACGAAATGCTCTCGGTGGCCCGGGCGGTCTGGGTCGCCAGGGCCTTGACCTCGGAGGCGACCACCGCAAAGCCCTTGCCGGCCTCGCCGGCGCGCGCCGCCTCAATGGTGGCGTTGAGCGCCAGCAGATTGGTCTGCTCGGCGATTTCCCGGATCAGATCGACCACTTCGCCGATCTGATTGGCCGCCTCGCTCAGCCCCTTGATGATGCTGTGGGTCTCGTGGGATTCGCGCACCGCACGGCTGGCGGTTTCGGATGAGAGGGACACTTGCTGGCCGATTTCATTGACCGCGGCGGACAGTTCCTCGGAAGCGGCGGCCACGGTGTTGACATTCTCGGAAGTCTGCCGGGCATTGATGTTGATTTCGCCGGTGGCCTCGCGGGAAATGCCCACATTGTCGCTCAGGGATTGGGCGGTCA
>PKTQ01000360.1 GCA_002869085.1 Hyphomicrobiales bacterium
CGCACAAACTCGCGCCCGGTGGCGCGGGCAATCGACTTGCCGAGCGAGGTCTTGCCGACGCCGGGCGGACCCACCAGGCACAGGATCGGACCTTTGAGCTTGTTGGTGCGCTGTTGCACGGCCAGATATTCGATAATCCGCTCCTTGACCTTCTCGAGGCCGAAATGGTCGGCATCGAGCACATCCTGAGCTCGGTTCAGATCCTTCTTGATCCGGGTCTTGGCGCTCCACGGAATGCCGAGCAGCCAGTCGAGATAATTGCGCACCACCGTGGCCTCGGCCGACATCGGGCTCATATGGCGCAGCTTCTTCAGCTCGCCCTGGGCCTTTTCGCGGGCTTCCTTGGTCAGCTTGAGCGAATTGATCTTCTCCTCCAGCTCGGCCAGTTCATCGGCGCCCTCCTCGGTGTCGCCCAGCTCCTTCTGAATGGCCTTCATCTGCTCATTCAGATAATATTCGCGCTGGGTCTTCTCCATCTGGCGCTTGACGCGGCCGCGGATCTTCTTTTCGACCTGCAGAACGCCGATCTCGCTTTCCATCAGCTGATAGACCCGCTCAAGCCGGTCGATGAGCGAGGATTTTTCGAGCAGGTCCTGCTTTTCCGAAACCTTGATCGCCAGATGCGAGGCAATGGTGTCGGCCAGCTTGGAATGGTCCTCGATCTGGCTGATCGAGCCCAGCACCTCTGGCGGCACCTTCTTGTTCAGCTTGACGTAATTCTCGAACTGGGCCACCACCGAACGGGCCAGCGCCTCCATCTCGGAAGGGGCGCCCTCCTCGTCCTCGACAATCATGGTGTCGGCTTCATAGAAGTCCGGATTATCGACATAATCGCGGATGCGGGCGCGCGAGGCGCCCTCGACCAGCACCTTGACGGTGCCGTCGGGCAGCTTGAGAAGCTGCAACACGCTGGAGACGGTGCCGTCCCGGTAAATCCCGTCAATATCCGGATCGTCGTCGGAGGCGTTTTTCTGGGCGACCAGCAGGATTTGCCGGTCATTGCGCATGACCTCCTCCAGAGCCTTGATCGATTTTTCGCGCCCGACAAAGAGCGGAACAATCATATGCGGGAACACAACAATGTCCCTGAGCGGCAAAACAGGATAAATGCCGTCGACCGGGGTCTGGCTGGTCTTTTCAGTAATGTCGTTCATAAGCCGTCCTATCCGTCTGTCCGGATTTCAAATGATGGGCTCGGCCACGCGGAAGTGCGGGATTCGCCTTTTGCTAGACTAGAGCATGACTTGATGAAATGGAAACCTTCTAACGCTCGGATTTCCGAACCGGGTCGCACCCGAAGCCACTCGGAAATATCACTATATTCCCGCAGCCTCACCGCGCCCCTGTCGTGAAAAGTCACGGCGGGTTTTTCGTCACCGGCCGCGGTTCGCCATTTTCCGGCAACCGCACCGGACGCGAAACGGAGCCGTTTCCAGTTCATCACGTCTTACACAACCCGTAGGTGGATATGGCGGCCGGTAAAGTCAAGGCCGGCCGGGGCCGGCGCCCCGCTTATCTGCAAACTTGAGATGATCGGGTTTTCATGGCACATGTTGGCCACAACACAGAACAAGAATTTTGAGGGGAAAGATCATGGAGGACGCATCGGGACTCTGGGGCATGCTGATGGGGATGCCGGTCGTTACGCGCACCGGCCTGGCCGGGCTGATCATCGGCGCGATGCTGGGGGCGGTCATGCACCGCACCAATTTTTGCACCATGGGCTCATTGTCCGACATCAACGCTTTTGGCGACTGGCGCCGGTTTCGGGCCTGGGTGCTGGCGATGGCCACGGCGATCCTGCTGACCCAGGCCATGCAGTTCATGGGCTATCTGGATCTGAATGAATCGATCTATCTGGGCAGCAGTTTCAACTGGCTGGCCTTCATTGTGGGCGGGCTGGTGTTCGGCATCGGCATGGTGTTCGCCAGCGGCTGCGGCGCCAAGAATTTGATCCGGGTCGGGGGCGGCGACCTGAAAGGGCTGATCGTGGTGATCGTGGTCGGGGTGACAGCCTATATGACCCTGCGCGGCCTCATAGCGCCGCTGCGCGTGTGGCTGAACGATATCGCGGTCATCGACATGACCGATCTTGGCGGCAATACCGGCCTGCACAGCCTGCTTGAGGCCTTCACGGGCCTGCAGAACGGCACGGCGGCCATCACCGGCACGCTGGTGCTGGCGCTGCCGATGCTGGTCTTCTGCTTCCTGAACCGGGATTTCCGCACCAGCCCGCGCAATATCATCGCCGGGCTGGCCATCGGCGTGCTGGTGGCCGCCGCATGGTGGACCACGGGGGTGCTGGGCTATGATGATTTTGAGCCCGCGCCACTGTTCGCCCTCAATTTCGTCTCGCCGGTGGGCAACAGCCTGCAATATCTGATGACCTGGACCGGCGCCAGCATCAGCTTCGGCATCACCACCGTGTTCGGGATGATCCTCGGCTCCTTCCTGTCTGCGCTTTTAGCCGGGCAGTTCAGGCTGGGCGGCTTTGCCGACACCAATGATCTCATTCGCCATCTCATTGGCGGGGTGATGATGGGCGCCGGCGCGGTGACATCGCTCGGCTGCACCATCGGCCAGGGGGTCAGCGGCATCTCCACCCTGGCGCTGGGTTCGGTGCTGGCGCTGCTGGCGATCATCGCCGGCGGCTTCATCGGCTTCAAGGCGCTGGAGCGGGGGTTTTTGCTCTGATCTGCCTCGCGGGCTGATCTTCGCTTCGCTCAGGCCCTCCGGCGGGGCGGCCTGACCGGCCGGGCCTCCAGTCGGAGGCCTATGGGCACAAGGATATGTGCCCTGCGGGGGAGGTATCCTTGCATTCGTTCAGAGTGCACGGCCCCACCAACGAGGTGTATTGGCGAAAGCCAATAATCAGTCGAGCAGGATTGGTATTCTTCGATGTTGGTCAATGCTCTCTTTTGAGTACAAACCTTTTTGGTTGCCGCTCTCGCCATGATTTGCTTCAATATTATTGCAACTTTCGGGGGAGTTAGGTTCATGGCAGAAAAACTATTGCCCAAGCACAAACAGTGCTTTGTGATTGCACCGATCGGCGAAGAAGGCTCGGACACCCGCAAGCGCTCTGATCAAATCCTCGAGCACATTATCCTACCGCCACTTCAACAGTACGGCTATGAGGCCACCCGTGCCGATCAAATAGATAAGCCCGGCATGATTACAAGCCAGGTGATCAACCGGATTATTGAAGATCCATTGGTTATTGCCGATTTGACCGATCACAACCCAAATGTGTTTTACGAACTCGCTATTCGTCATGCAGCAAAATTGCCTGTCATTCAGATCATCAAAAAAGGACAATCACTTCCCTTTGACATTTCAGACTCTAGAACGATTTTTATTGATCACCATTGCCTCGACAGTGCACGAGATGGACGGGAATCGCTTGCCGCGCAAATCAGGGCAATTGAAGAAGACCCTGAGGACATTGAAAGCCCAATTACCACTTCAATTGATCTGCAAAGATTGAGACAAAGCGACAATCCAGAAGAAAGGACTTTAGCGGATATTGTTTCTGACATTTCAGAAATAAAATCTGCACTAAGATCCTTAAAGGCATCAGGCGGCAACAGATCCACCCTATCTGATGACATTTGTACTGACACTAGCACTAATGATGCCATCAGACACCTCATCATGAACGATGTTGAACGTGCAGTTATGAAATCAGAGCTTCCAGAGGAGCTGAGAAGAGATTATTGGAAATTCGCCGTGCAAAAGGCAAATAGAAACCCACCATTTTTGGCTCAATCACTTGATGAATTTGCTAAGAACTGGCATCCAAGAAATGATGATGAAAAAACAAGCTAGGGTCAGGACCCATTAATTCCAAAGATGTCAAATGACGGCTCCGAACCTTAAAGCGGTCATCTTGATGAAACAAAGGACAATAGTGTACAAGC
>PKTQ01000324.1 GCA_002869085.1 Hyphomicrobiales bacterium
CGGCGGCTCGCGCCCTGTGAGATGCTCGCGCACGATCAGGGTCAGCGCTTCGTCGAGCGGGGCGTCGGAGCGGTCGCTGATGGTGCTGGTGTCGCGGCCCGCATAGCGGCCCTCAAGGGCGGCCTGCAGATTGTCGCCCATGCCGGTCATGGCGGTGGCGCCGAGCGCCTCGACCCGGGTCTGTTCCAGGGCCTCGAACAGCATCCGCCCCTCGGCCGAGCGCGGGCTCAGTGTTTTGTGCAGCTTTGGGTCATGGGCGGCGATGCGCATGGCGGCGCCGTCGGCAAGGCCGCGAATGACGGCGATTTCCCCGGGCGCCGGATCGCGCGAGGGTTCGGGCAGGCGCACTGCCCTGCCTTTCAGCCCCGGCCGGGCGGCGGCGAAGCCGACCTCGACATCGTCGGCGGCGGACAAGGCCCGGGTCGCCTGGGTCAGGGCCTGTTTGAAGATCTCGGCCCGCGTTGTGCCTGAGCCTGCCACCGGATCAGCTCAGGGCGATATTGACGCTGGATTCGGGCAGTTCCTCGCCGAAGCAACGCTGATAGAACTCGGCCACCACCGGCCGCTCCAGCTCGTCGCATTTGTTGAGGAAGGTCAGCCGGAAAGCAAAGGCGAGATCGTCGAAAATCTCGGCATTCTGCGCCCAGGTGATCACGGTACGCGGGCTCATCACGGTGGAAATATCACCATTCATGAAGGCATTGCGGGTGAAATCCGCCACCCGGACCATATTTGAGATCTGCTCGCGCCCCTCCTTGCTTTGGTCGTAGGACTTGGCCTTGGCCAGCACGATGCGGGCCTCCTGGTCGTGGGGCAGGTAATTCAGCGTGGTGACGATGCTCCAGCGGTCCATCTGGCCCTGGTTGATCTGCTGGGTGCCGTGATAGAGCCCGCTGGTATCCCCGAGGCCAATGGTGTTGGTGGTCGCGAACAGGCGGAAAGCCGGATGCGGATGAATGACCCGGTTCTGGTCGAGCAGGGTCATCTTGCCGGACACTTCCAGAATCCGCTGGATGACGAACATCACATCGGGGCGGCCGGCGTCATATTCGTCGAACACCAAAGCGGTATTGCTCTGCAGCGCCCAGGGCAGAATGCCCTCGCGGAACTCGGTCACCTGCTGGCCGTCGCGGATGACGATGGCGTCCTTGCCCACCAGGTCGATACGGCTGATATGGCTGTCCAGATTGATGCGGACACAGGGCCAGTTGAGCCGGGCGGCCACCTGCTCCACATGGGTCGATTTGCCGGTGCCGTGATAACCTTGAATCATCACCCGGCGGTTATGGGTGAAGCCGGCCAGAATCGCCAGGGTGGTTTCCCGGTCGAACAGATAATCATCGTCGCGTTCGGGGACATGCTCATTGGCGAGCGAAAAGGCTGGTACTTCCAGATCGGTATCAATGCCGAAGGTATCGCGGACCGAGAGGGTTCTGTCCGGCACAAGGACCGTATCGGGGCTGGGGGGCTGGGTCATGATGTTCCTTGGGTGTCGATCTAGCAAAAACCGACGGATCTGAGATGCCGATAGGCATCGATGATTTCACGCAACCGGTCTTCATCCTGGCGGGAGCCGCCATTGGCGTCGGGATGATGGCGTTTGACCAGCAGCTTGTACTGGCTTCTTATCTGCTCTGCCGAAGCGGTTTCGTCAAGCTCCAGATGGCGAAATGATTTGCGCTCCAGCGGCTTGGCGCGGCGGCGCGGTTTGGGGGCCTCGGTTTCCGGCGCCGGCTGGTGATCGAACAGGCCGAAAGCGTCGCGCCCCACTTTGTGGCTGTGAATATTGGGCTGATGCTCGCGGCTGCCGAACGCCCAGGTGGGGCGATGGCCGGTGACCGCATCGCGCTGATAGCTGGCCACATCCTGGTCGGCCATGCCGTCGAAATAATTATAGCTCTTATTGTAAAGCCGCACATGCTGAAGACAGAAATGATGATACTGGCCGTCGGCGCCGCGGCCCTTGGGGGCTTTATATGGCGCGGGCGCGTCGCAGCCGCCCCACTCGCATCTGTGCCCGGCGGCCTCGGGGGTCTCGGGATCAGGCTTGATTCTGATGCGGTCGAAATATTTTGAGTTACGTTTCATCGGGTTAGATATAGTGCTTCGGCAAACGCATGGCAAAACCGTGCCACATGACCTATTTGAACAAGGCACATGGATGTGCGAACAAGGGCACCTGGAATAGCAAATCCGCTGCTGAAATTCAAAGACTAGTGACAAGAGACTTCAACAATGAGTGTTGCCGAGAGAATAAGACAAAAGCTTGAAGCCGGGTTAAACCCGGCCAAACTCAATGTGATCGACCAGTCCGCCAAGCATGCGGGCCATGCCGGCGCCCGCCCGGAAGGGGAGACCCATTTCCTGGTCGAGATCGAATCCGCGGCCTTTGCCGGCAAGGGCCGGCTGGAGATGCACCGGATGGTCAATGCGGCGCTAGCCGAGGAACTGGCCGGGCCGGTGCATGCGCTGGCGATTACCGCCGCCGCGCCGGCGGAGGGCCGGTGATGGAGACGCGGCGCTTTCGCGGCCGGCTGGTGCTGCGCTCGGTGGCGCCCGACGATGCGGGCTTCGTGGCGGCGCTGCAGGAGGCCGGACTGCCGGTGGAAGGCGTGGACGGGCCGCAGGCGGCCAATTTCATGTTTGCCGGCAAGGACGGCGCGCCGGTGGCCTATGGCGGCTATACGGTGCTGGGCGACATCGCCCTGCTGCGCTCGGTGGCGGTGCTGCCGCATTGGCGCGGCCAGCGGCTCGGCTCGCGCCTCGTCACGGCGCTGATCTCCCAGTTACAGGGCATCAATATCAACACGATCTATCTGCTGACCGAGGATGCGGACCTGTTTTTCGCCGAGCTCGGCTTTGCGGCCATCGAACGCGGCGAGGCGCCGCAGGCGGTGCGCGAGACCGGCTATTTCACTCACCATTGCTCCGGCGAGGCGATTGTGATGATGCGGGTGCTCGATGAGATGATGCGGCTTAACCTTGAGGATATCCACCCCAAACCGCGCCCGAATTCGGGGTGACGGCGGCCCGGCGGCTCAATCGCGCACCGGGGTGATCCGGATCGAGGTGATGCGGTTGCGGTCGCGCTTGAGGATTTCAAACCGGAACCCGTAAAAGGTGAAGGCCTGGCCGGTTTCCGGCAGGGTCTGAGCCTCGTGGATCACCAGCCCCGCGACGGTGGTGGCCTGATCGTCGGGCAGCATCCAGTCCATGGCGCGGTTCAAATCGCGGATCGGGGTCGCGCCATCGACCTTGATCGCCCCGCCGGACAGGGGGCGCACCCCGTCAATGACCACGTCATGCTCATCGGCGATCTCGCCGACGATCTCCTCGAGAATATCCTCAAGGGTGATCAGGCCCTGGACCTCGCCATATTCGTCCACCACGATGGCGAAATGGGTCTTGCGGCGTAAAAACGCATTGAGCTGGTCGCGCAGGCCGGTGGTTTCAGGCACGAACCATGGCTCGGCGCACAGGCCGCGCAGA
Organism: Hyphomicrobiales bacterium; assembly: GCA_002869085.1. Classification (GTDB taxonomy): domain Bacteria; phylum Pseudomonadota; class Alphaproteobacteria; order Rhizobiales; family BM303; genus BM303. The sequence goes on from PKTQ01000324.1 coordinate 3,490, forward strand.
TCGATCGATTCCACATCGCCATCGGCCTCGTTCAGCGCTTTGAGAAGATCCTTGGCATGGAGCACGCCGATGATGTTGTCCGGCTCGTCCTTCCAGACCGGCAGGCGGGTATTGCCGCAGTTCAGCAGCATGTTGATGGTCTCCTGAACCGGGGCGTCGAGCTGGACCAGATTCATCTGGGTGCGGTGCACCATGATGGCGGACACCTCCAGTTCCTGCAGGTCCAAAAGGCCGCCCAGCATGTCGCGGTCATGCTTGATGTCGTCGCCTTCCTTCTGGCGCAGGGCCAGAATGCCGCGCAACTCGTCACTCAGTGAGATGTCGTCCGATTTGCCGGCGGCGCCGATGAGGCGCAGGGTGCGGCGCACCACCAATTGGATGCCGAGGGTGATGGGGGCGAAAATGGCGACGATCACCTTCAGCAGGGGCGCGACCGCCAGGGCCATGCGGTCCGGATTGCCGATGGCATAGGTCTTGGGCAGCACCTCGGCGAACACCACCACCAGCGCCGTCATCACCAGGGAGGCATAGACTACCCCGCTGGGGCCGAAATATTCCAGAAACAGGCTGGTGGCCAGGGAGGAGGCGAGAATATTGACCAGATTATTGCCGAGCAGAATGCCGCCGATCAGCTTGTCGCGGGTGACGATCAGCTTTTCGACCAGGGCGGCGCGGTGCGAGCCCTGGCGGCGCATATGCAGGATGCGGGCGCGGGATACGGCGGTGAGGGCGGTTTCCGATCCGGAGAAGAAGGCCGAGAAGATCAGCAGCAGAACGATCAGGACGATCATGAAAGTAAGAGCGAAATTCATCTGGGTTCCCGTATTTCGGACAGGAAGTCCCTGACCTCGCCGCGCGGGACATCGGCGGCGATGAAGGCGCGGCCGATGCCGCGTGCCAGGATCAGCACCAATTTGCCGCCGGCGATCTTCTTGTCCTGTTCCATTAACTGCATCAGGCTGTCGGTGTCCGGCAGCTCGCCTTCGATGTCGGCCAGCTCGACCGGCAGGCCGGCGGCGGCCAGATGGTTGCAGACCCGGCCGGCATCCTGCCCCGAACACAGGCCGGCGGCAACCGAGTATCTAAAGGCCAGCGCCATGCCGGCGGCAACGCCCTCGCCGTGATAGAGACGGTCGGAATAAGACGTGGCCGCCTCCAATACATGGCCGAAGGTGTGGCCGAGATTGAGCAGCGCCCGGCAGCCGCTTTCGCGCTCGTCGCGGGCGACGATGGCGGCTTTGGCGCGGCAGCTCACACCGACCGCATGAATCAGCGCCCCGGTGTCGCCCTCATATACGCGCCGCCAGTTCTGCTCGCACCATTCGAAAAACTCAGGATTGTCGATCAGGCCGTATTTGACGATTTCGGCATAGCCGGCGCGGAACTGGCGCGGCGGCAGGGTTTCCAGCACGCCGGTGTCGGCCAGCACGGCCTTGGGCTGATGAAAGGCGCCGATCAGATTCTTGCCCTCGGGGGTGTTGATGCCGGTCTTGCCGCCGACCGAGGAATCGACCTGGGCCAGCACTGTGGTCGGCAATTGGATGAAATCGACCCCCCGGCGCAGGATCGCGGCGGCGAAACCTGCCAGATCGCCGATCACCCCGCCGCCAAAGGCCAGGATGGTATCGGCGCGCTCGACGCCGGCGGCCAGCAGGTCCCGGCACAGGCTTTCCAGCCGGGCGAAGGATTTGCTGGCCTCGCCGGCCGGCACGATCACCGCGCGGTGCTGGATGCCGGCGGCCTCGAGCGCCTTGCCGAGACGGTCAAGATGCAGCGGCGCCACATTGTCGTCGGTGACGATGACTGTGAACGGGCGCTTCAGATGGGGGGCGATCAACGCGCCGGCCTCGGCCAGCACGCCCTCGCCGATATGAATCGGATAGCTGCGTTGCCCGAGATCGACATTCACAAGGGTGCGGCTCGGCGCCGGGTCATGGCTCATGGGGCGTTTCCTGATTTGAGGCTGCCGCGGCCAGGGCCTCGATGATCTTGCCGACCACCAGCTCATGGGGGCCTTCGGCGCTTTCCACTCTGATATCGGACAGGGCATAGACCGGATAGCGATCCTGGATCAACTGCTTCATGGTGGCTTCCGGGTCAGCAGTCTTCAGCAGCGGCCGGTGCGAGCGCCTCAGCACCCGCTCCATCAGGGTTTCGAACTCGGCATGCAGCCACACCGAGACGCCGCGAGCGGCAATATTGTCCCTGGTGGCCGCGTCCATGAAGGCGCCGCCGCCGGTGGCCAGAACCTGCGGCCCCTCATGCAGCAACCGGTCGATCACCCGGCGCTCGCCGTCGCGGAACGAGGTTTCGCCATGTTCGGAAAAAAAGTCCTCAATGCTCTGCCCGGCCGCTTCTTCAATGGCGTTGTCGCTGTCGATGAAGGGCAGACCGAGCCGCACCGCCAGCCGGCGGCCGATCGTGGTCTTGCCGGCGCCCATCAGCCCCACGAGCACAATGGAGCGGCTGCCGAGCCAGGACCTGATCGGCGAGAGGGCGTTTTCTGCCGGATGTTGGGCGCTAGACAAAATTATTCAGACCGAAAAGCTGTGTGCGGGCGGCCATCCGGCCACCCTGTTCCCCCGTGTCATATCGAAGTGAATGCCCCCTTGCAAGAAACAGGCGCATTGGGGCATGCTCGGGCGGAACCGCAATTACGGGAAGCTGCGCATGCCGACACTCTTCAGGATGATCATCGTTATCGCCGTTTTGGGCGGCGGCGCGGCTGCCGGGCTGGCGGTGCTCGGCCTGGTGGCAAAGCCCGACCAGACCGAAATGCGCATCGACGTGACCAGCCGGCTGCCCGGCCGCTGATATGACGGCGAAGGCTTCGCGGCCGCCCCAGGCGGGCGGGCATCATATCGAGGCTTTTCTGGAGATGATGAGTGTCGAGCGCGGCGCATCGCGCCATACGCTGGCCGCTTATCGGCGCGATCTGCAGGATCTCGCCGGCTTTCTGCATAGCGGCGGCGCCACGCTGAAGGCCTGTTCGGAGCAGGATCTGCGGGATTATCTTTCGCAACTGGAAAGCGCGGGCCTGTCGGCGGCGACCGGCGCAAGGCGGCTTTCCTCGCTCAGGCAGTTCTACGCCTTTCTGCTGGCCGAGGGGGTGCGCGGCGACAATCCGTCCGAGACGCTGGACAGCCCGCGGCGGGCGCGGGCGCTGCCGAAAATCCTCAGTGAAGACGAGGTCGGGCGCTTGCTCGGCGTGACCCGGGATCAGGCGCTTGCCGAGGGGCAGAGCCCGGCGGCCCGGGCCCGGGCTCTGCGCATGCATTGTCTGCTGGAGGTGCTTTACGCCACCGGTCTCAGGGTCAGCGAGCTGGTGAGCCTGCCGCGCAGCGCCGCCGGGCGCGATAAGCGCTTTGTGGTGGTCATCGGCAAGGGCGGGCGCGAGCGGCTGGTGCCGCTGACCCCGGCCGCCGAGCAGGCGATGGCGCTGCATGCGGCCGAATTGGGGCCGCAAAAGGGGGGCTGGCTGTTTCCATCGCGCGGGGCGGCGGGGCACCTGACCCGGCAGCGCTTCGCCCAGGAGTTGAAGCGGGTTGGGCGCGATGCGGGCATCGATGCGGGCAAGCTGTCGCCGCATGTGCTGCGCCATGCCTTCGCCAGCCATTTGCTGCATCACGGGGCCGATCTGAGGGCGGTACAGCAGATGCTGGGACATGCGGATATCTCCACCACCCAGATTTACACCCATGTGCTGGAGGAGCGTTTGCGCAAGCTGGTTTACGAGCATCACCCGCTCAGCGGGCACGGGTCGGGGGCGGGAAGCTGAACCCGCCGGTTAAGGCTATGTGGATGTGGTCCTTTTACAGCTTGACAGGCTGGCAGTTGAACGTCACTTTCCCCGGACATCAATCGGCTATACAGTCATGTCCATGCGTACTTATCTCGATTTCGAAAAAGCGGTTGCGGAACTTGAAGGCAAAATTGCCGAATTGCGCAATCTTGCGGCTGAAGATCCCTCGGTTTCCATTGACGACGAAGTGCAGAAACTGGAGATCAAGGCGGAAGACGCCCTGAAGGAAATTTACAACACCCTGACCCCCTGGCAGAAGACCCAGGTGGCCCGGCATCCGGCGCGGCCGCATTTTCTGGATTTCGTATCCAAGCTGATTGACGAGTTCACCCCCCTGTCGGGCGACCGGCGCTTTGCCGAGGATCATGCCATTCTGGGCGGTTTCGGGCGGTTCCGGGGCGAGACGGTGATGCTGATCGGCCAGGAAAAGGGCTCGGATACCGAGGGGCGGCTGAAGCATAATTTTGGCATGGCGCGGCCGGAAGGCTATCGCAAGGCGATGCGGCTGATGGAAATGGCCGACAAGTTCAATGTGCCGGTGCTGACCCTGGTGGATACGGCCGGGGCCTATCCGGGCATCGGCGCCGAGGAGCGCGGCCAGTCCGAGGCCATTGCCCGTTCAACCGAATGCTGCCTGAAGCTGCATGTGCCGATGGTCACGGTGGTGATCGGCGAGGGCGGCTCGGGCGGCGCGGTGGCGATCGCCAGTGCCAACCGGGTGCTGATGCTGGAACATGCCATCTACACGGTGGCGTCACCTGAAGCGGCCTCGTCGATCCTGTGGCGCGATTCGACCAAGGCCAAGGATGCGGCCAATTCCATGCGCATCACCGCCGCCGACCTGAAGAAATTCGGGGTGATCGACGGCATTATCAAGGAGCCGGTCGGCGGGGCGCATCGCGAGCCGCTGCAGGCGATCCTGCAGACCGGCAATGCGATCGAGCGCGAGCTCGGCGCCCTTGCGGCCATGAGCCGGGATGAGATTCTGCAGGACCGGCGGCAAAAATTCCTGACCCTGGGGCAGGATCTGTAAGCCTTGGTTTTCAGGTCATGACCCTGCCGGCGCATATGGGCGCCGGCCCGGTTTGGTCACAATTTATTGAGAGTTTGTTAACCATAGGGATATGTAATTCCCTTTTGAAAACAGACAGACTGTGATTCCCGCATTTTAAGCTTGAAGAGGGTGCCTTTCAGACCATGCGCAGATTCGTCCTGGCCATAATGATGACGCTGATCACGGCGCCCCTGTCCAGCTGTCTTTATGGCGGCGGGTCCTCACCGGCCTCAAAGCCGCTGAGCAAAGCTGTTGTGGCCGAAATGGGGCTGAAAGGGTTGAAGCCCGGCAATCCCGTTTTCGTGCGCATCTTCAAGGAGGATTCGCAGCTTGAGATCTGGATGCGGGGCAATGGCGGCACCTATAAGAAGCTGAAGAGCTACAGCATCTGCAACTGGTCGGGCAAGCTGGGGCCGAAGCTGAAAACCGGCGACAAGCAGGCGCCGGAGGGCTTTTACGTGATCAGGCCCTCGCAGCTCAACCCGCGCTCGTCCTACCATCTGGCGTTCAATCTGGGCTTTCCCAATCCCTATGACAAAGCCCATCAGCGCACCGGGGCGCATCTGATGGTGCATGGGGACTGCAAATCGGCCGGCTGCTATGCGATGACCGATGCGCAGATCGAGGAGATTTACGGCATTGTGCGCGAGGCCTATCGCGGCGGGCAGAGATATTTCCAGGTGCATGCCTTTCCGTTTCGGATGACCGAGATGAACATGCTGCGCTATCAGGGACACCGCTGGTACAGCTTCTGGCGCAATCTGAAAGAAGGCTATGACCGGTTCGAGCTCACGCATAAGCCGCCCAGCATCGGGGTTCTGGACCAGCGCTATGTGTTCGACATTCCCGGCGAGGCCGACCTGTCCGGGGCAATCGGCAAGCCTGTCGTCATCGCCAAGGGCTCCGGCGCCTGAGGCGCCAATACCGCCAGGTCAGATTTCGGTCGCCAAGTCGGAATTTCTTTGCCTATAGTTCACTCCCGACATCATCGTGATCCGGCAGGCCATAAACGGATATTCCCCCATGATACGCACCACTGAACGCACCAGCGTCTTTCACCGCTCGCTCAGAGCTTCCTATCCCACCATTGCCGGCGGTTCGGGCGTCTATATGCAGGACGATGCCGGCAATCGCTATCTCGACGGCTCCGGCGGGGCGGCGGTGGCCTGTCTCGGCCATGGCAATCAGCGGGTGATCGCCGCCATCAAGGCCCAGCTCGACAAGATCGCCTTTGCCCATACCGGCACCTTCACCAATGAGCCGGCCGAGGAGCTGGCCGAGTTTCTCACCAGCCGCGCGCCCGAGGGCATCTCGCGGGCCTATCTGGTGTCCGGCGGCTCGGAGGCCAATGAGGCGGCGATGAAGCTGGTGCGGCAATATCATGTGGGGCGGGGCGATCCCAACCGGGTCTATTACATTGCCCGCTGGCGCTCCTATCACGGCAATACGCTGGGGGCGCTGGCGCTGGGCGGCAATCTGATGCGCCGCAAGCCCTATGAAGATATCCTGCCGGGCAAGGTCAGCCATATCGCGCCTTGCTATGCCTATCGCCACCAGATGACCGGCGAGAGCGACGCGGATTACGGCCTGCGCGCGGCGCGCTATCTGGAAGAGGAAATCCTGCGCGTCGGCCCGGACCGGGTGGCGGCGTTTTTTGCCGAGACGGTGGTTGGCGCCACCTCGGGCGCGGTGGCGCCGGCGCCAGGTTATTTCCGCGAAATCCGGCGCATCTGCGATCAATATGGGGTGTTGCTGGTGCTGGACGAGGTGATGTGCGGCATGGGGCGGACCGGAACCCTGTTCGCCTGCGAGCAGGACGGGGTGGTGCCCGACATGATCGCGGTGGCCAAGGCGCTGGGCGGCGGCTATCAGCCGATCGGCGGCCTGCTGGTGCAGGATCATATCGTCGAAGTGATCCGCGACACCTATGGCCTGTTCCAGCACGGCCATACCTATATGGGCCATGCGGCGGCGGCGGCCGGGGCGCTGGAGGTGCAGAAGGTGATCGAGGAGGAAAACCTGCTGGCGCAGGTCAAGGCGCGGGGCGCCTATCTGCAGGAGCTGTTGAGCGCGCGTTTCGCGGAGCATCCGCATGTGGGCGATATTCGCGGGCGCGGGTTGTTCGTCGGGGTCGAGCTGGTGAAAAGCCGCGACAGCAAGAGCACATTCGACCCCATTGACCGGCTGAACGATACGCTGAAGCGGGCCGCCTTTGAAAACGGGCTGCTGATCTATCCCGGCGGCGGTACCTCGGACGGCACCAGGGGGGATCATATCCTGCTGGCGCCGCCCTATATCGTCAGCGAGAGCGAACTTGATGAACTGGTGGACAAGCTGGCGCTCAGCCTCGATCAGGCGATTGCCGATGTGCATGCCCGGGCGGTCTGAACCACCGGAGGCGAGGACGCGGGGGCTTGCCGGGCTGAGCTGACGGCCTGGGCGGCGCCCGCGCCACGGACCGGCGCGAAATGCGGGCCGGCTGTTGTTTTCAGGCTCCGCCTCTGGCAGATTGCGGCTGGATTTCCTATCTGCTTAGAAACGATCCAGTCCTCAACCTGAAATCTGAGGGAGCCGATACCCAGCCATGTGGACCCAATTGCAAACCCTGATGCGCCAATTGAGCGGCGAGCGCGGCGATGCGGCGATGTTCGATGATTTCCAGCTTGCTCTGGCCGGGTTGCTGGTGCGGGTCGCGGCCATTGACGGGGCCTATCTCGATGCAGAACATGAGCGGCTGAAGGCGGTGCTGCAAAAGCGTTTCGAGCTCTCGCCGGAGATTGCCGGGGAGCTGTCGCGGGCCGGGCGGCTCAAGGAGCAGGAGGCGGTCGATATTTACGGCTTCACCCGGGTTCTGACCAAGGCGCTGGATCAGGAGGGGCGCCAGGAAGTGGTGGAAATGCTGTGGGAGATCGCCTTCGCTGACGGCGAGGTGCACGAATACGAATCCAATCTGCTGTGGCGGGCATCCGAATTGCTGGGGGTTGACCGCGCCGACCGGCTGCGGCTGCGCGATGAGATGCGCCGGCGTACCGAGGCCAAGCGGGCGGCGGAATAGGCCATGTCGAAGATTCTCATCATCGTGCATCAGAAACATTCCACCCCCGGGCGGATGGGCGAGGCGCTGCAGCATCGCGGCTTCACCCTCGATATCCGGCGGCCACGCTTCGGCGAAACACTGCCCGGCACCATGCAGAACCATAGCGGCGCCATCATTTTCGGCGGCCCGATGAGCGCCAATGACCCGGATGGCTGGCTCAAGCGGGAGACCGACTGGATTCATGTGCCCCTGCGCGAGGAGAAGCCGTTTCTGGGCATTTGTCTGGGCGCGCAGATGATGGCGCGGCATCTGGGGGCCCGGGTGCGCGCCCATGCGGGCGGCTGCGTCGAGGCGGGCTATTATCCGGTTTCACCCACCGCCGAGGGGCGGGCGCTGGTGCGGCGCTGGCCGCGCCGGGTCTATCAATGGCACCGGGAGGGGTTCGATCTGCCGCGCGGGGCCAAATTGCTGGCGCGGGGCGGCCTTTTTCGCAATCAGGCCTTTTCCTATGGGCGCCGGGCCATCGGCATTCAGTTCCATCCAGAGCTCACGCTGGGCATGATGCACCGCTGGACGACGCGCGGCGCCAAAATGCTCACCAATCCCTGCGCCCAGTCGTCGAAATGCCATTTCGACGGGCGGATACGCTATGACCGGGCGCTTGAGGCCTGGCTGGACGATTTCCTCGACACATGGCTGGGGGATGTGCACCCGCATCCGCATGGGGGCGTGCAAGAGCATGCCCAGATGGGCGCGGGCCGGACCCGGTAATTCCTGATCCGCATTGCGATCTGCATTGCAAAATGCGAATCATTTTGCGAAATCCGCCGCCCACCGGCCGGGGCCATGGCCATATATTGAGGCTGGGCAACTCATTTCCTCTATATATTGACATAATGCAATTGGCACAGTCTTTGCTCATATTTCACCGTCAGCACAAATTTTGGGCTGGCGAAAAAGGCGGGAGATTGTCAGGAAACGACCCCTTCATCTGATACGTCTCCCGCCTTTCCTATTCCCCTTCCTCTCAGACCCAGCGTTTGAATTTCGCCGCCGATCAATATCGGAACCGCGCTCGTCATGGGCTTGCGATCCGGCTTGCGGTCAGCCTGCCGGCGGCGGGTGCGCGGGATGAGGCGGGCAATTATCACAGAATCGCCATATTTCAGCCTTCTGGCCGCCGCATTGGGGGACTAGAAAAAGATCGTTGCCTCAAGGCCCGGTTCGCGTTGAGCAAACGGATTATTTAGCCCCCCAGCCCCTCCGTTTGCTCGAGTATTGAACCGGGCCGCTTTTCTTTGGCGGCGGCCCCCAAGCGGATTGCCCGCCCCTTGCCCTTGACATTCGGCGATTGCGACAAATATTGCAGCCATGGTCACAGCTTTGCATGGTCAGCGACAGTCAAGAGGCAGGTAATGAGCGACACAAAAACCAAACAGCACAAATCCGAAACCCCTGAAGCCACTGAAACTCATGAGTTCAAGGCCGAAGTCTCGCGCCTGCTCGATATTCTGATCCACTCTGTTTATTCAGAGCGGGAGGTGTTCCTGCGCGAGCTGGTCTCGAACGCTTCGGATGCTTGCGACAAGCTGCGCTACAGCGCGCTCACCGACCCGGATCTGATCAAGGAGGATCCGGAGCTGAAGATCAGCATCCAGGCGGACGACCAAGCCAAGACCCTGACCGTCGCCGATAACGGCATCGGCATGAGCCATGACGAACTGGCCGAGAATCTGGGCACCCTGGCGCGCTCGGGCACAAGGGCCTTCATGGCCGAGGCCAATGCGGCCGAGGGCGACGACAAGGCGGCGCTGATCGGGCAGTTCGGGATCGGGTTCTATTCGGCCTTTATGGTGGCGGACCATGTGGAGGTCGTCAGCCGCCGGGCCGGCGCGGAGGCGGCCTGGCTGTGGCGCTCGGACGGCACCGGCTCCTATGAGATCGCCGAGGCCGGAGAGGATGCGCCGGCGCGCGGCACGCGCATCGTGCTGCATATGCGCGACAATGCGGAAGAATTCCTCGATGGGAACCGGATACGCGCCATCATCAAGACCTATTCCGACCATGTGCCGCTGCCGATCGAGCTGGCGGAGACGGACAAGGAAAAGGGCCATGTGGATGTCAGCGTGCTCAATGCGGCCCGCGCCCTGTGGACCCGGCCCAAATCGGAGATTTCGGCGGAGGATTACAAGGAATTTTACGGCCATATCACCGGGCTCTATGACGATCCGGCGCATATCATCCATTACCGGGCCGAAGGGCGGCACGAATATGGGGTGATGCTGTTCGTGCCCAAATCGCGCCCGTTCGATTTGTTCGATCCCGATCGCAAGGGGCGGATCAAGCTTTATGTGCGCCGGGTGCTGATCACCGACGAGGCCGACATGCTGCCGGCTTATTTGCGCTTCGTGCGCGGCGTGGTGGATTCAGAAGACATGCCGCTCACCGTCAGCCGCGAAATGCTGCAGAACAATCCGGTGGCCGCCTCGATCCGCAAGGCGCTGACCAAGCGGGTGCTGTCGGAGCTTGAAAAAATGGCCGAGAAGCAGCCCGAGGATTTTGCGGCGCTGTGGGAGGCGTTCGGCGCGGTGATCAAGGAAGGGCTCTATGAGGATTATGAGCGCCGGGACGAGTTGCTGAAGCTGAGCCGGTTCAAGACCACCGCCGAGGGCGAGGAGCTGCGCAGCCTGAAGGACTATGTCGGCGCGATGGCCGAGAACCAGACCGCGATCTATTACATCACCGGCGAAAGCGCCGACCAGATCGCCGCCAGCCCGCAACTGGAAGGCTTCCGGGCGCGCGGGGTCGAGGTGCTGCTGCTGAGCGACCCGGTGGACAGTTTCTGGACCGCCACCGCCAGCGGCTATGACGGCAAGCCGTTCGTGTCGATCACGCAAGGGGCGGCGGATCTGAGCAATATCCCGCTCAAAGAAGGCGAAGACGGCGAGGACGGCAAGGCGGACGAAGCCGGCAAGGCCTCGCGCAAGACCGGCGCCGCCAGCCTGGCGGCCCTGATCAAGACCCATCTTGAAGGCGAGATCGAGGATGTGCGCCTGTCCGACCGGCTGATCGACAGCCCGGTGTGCCTGGTGGCCGGCAGCGGCGGGCCCGATCTCGGCCTGGAGAAAATCCTGCGCCAGTCGAAGGGCGAACAGGCCGAGGTGCTGCGGGTGCTGGAGATCAACCCGGAACATGACATGATCCAGGCGCTGGCCGGCAAGGCGGAGGGCGATGAGGCGCTGATGGCCGACATGGCGCATCTGCTGCTGGACCAGGCCCGGATCATCGAAGGCGAGGTCCCGGCCGACCCGGCGGCGTTCAGCCGCCGGCTGGACAGCCTGATCATCAAGGGCCTCGGCTAAGCGCGGAACCGCCGCCCGTCACCCTAATTGCAATTGCGCGCCGGTTTTGACATGATGAGATCATCATGTTGAACCGACAATATATTCAGGTGGACGGGGCGCGGCTTTATTGCCGCAGCGAAGGGCTGCACGATGCGCCGGTTATTCTGCTGCATCACTCGCTGGCCAGCACATCGCGCGGCTGGGACAGCATCGTCCCGAAACTCGCTGAGCACTATCATGTGGTGCGCTTCGATGCGCGCGGGCACGGGCGCTCGGATGTGCCGGAAGGACCCTATGATCTGGCCCATCTGGCCGAGGATGTGATCCGGCTGATCGACGGGCTGGAGATTAACCGGGTGCATTATGTCGGCCTGTCGATGGGCGGGATGATCGGCCAGATTCTGGGCATCGACCATGGCGACCGGCTGCGCTCGCTGACCCTGGCCTCGACCACTTCGGAAATGCCGCCCGAGGCGGGGCCGATGTGGGACGAGCGCATTGCCCATGCGCGCAATAGCGGCATGGAAGTGCTGGTGGACGACACCGTGAAGCGCTGGTTCACGGCAGATTTCGTGGCGGCGCACGACCCGGCGATCCTGCCCATTGCCGAGATGATTTCTGAGACGCCGCCGGAAGGCTTTGCCGGCTGGGGCGAGGCGATCAAGCAGCTCGACCTCACCGGACGGCTAGGCGAGATCAAAGTGCCGACCCTGGTGCTGGTGGGGCGGGACGATCCGGGCACCACGGTGGCGGCGGCCGAGCGCATTCACGGCCGGATTCCGGGCAGCCGGTTGCAGATCATCGAAAACGCCTCGCATCAGGCGCCGGTGGAACAGCCGGAGGTCTTCACGGCCGCGCTGATGGATTTCCTGTCTGAAATATCGACTTAAGCCGGGCGGCCTTTAAAGCGCATTTTCGGTTTTGATTGAACGGATCTGCGCTCTGTTTCCTTGCCAGACGCACCTCTTGGTCCAAAAACCGGTACCCACTTTTTGGCGAAGTGCTTTAAGCCAGACGGCCGTGGCAGTGCTTGTATTTCTTGCCCGAGCCGCAGGGGCAGGGGGCATTGCGCGGCACCTTGCCCCAGCTTTCCGGGTCGGCCGGGTCGCGGTCCTCGGCGGCCATGCGGCTGCGCACCGGGGCGCTCACGCGCTGGCTTTCATCGAAGGAAGCATCGACCACATCCATATCGTCCTCACCGGTGAGGGGGTCGAGATGGGTCTGGTCGAACAGCGACATGTCAGGCTCTTCGAGCTCGGGGGGCTGCTCGTCATCGGCCAGTTCCACATAGGCGAGCTGGCCGGTGACCATTTCACGCAGTTTTGACAGCAGGGTTTCGAACAGCTCGAAGCTTTCGGTCTTGTATTCATTGAGCGGATCGCGCTGGCCATAACCGCGCAGGCCGACCACCTGGCGCAGATGCTCCAGCATCAGCAGATGCTCGCGCCACAGATGATCCAGGGTCTGCAGCAGCACCGCCTTTTCGACCTCCCGCATCACTTCGGGGGTATAGCGGGCGGTCTTCACCGCCATGGCCTCATCGGCGGCGCGGGTGATGCGCTCGCGAATCTCCTCCTCGGCAATGCCCTCTTCCTGGGCCCATTCGACCACCGGCAGGTCGAGATTGAGAATCTCCCTGATCTCATTGGCCAGGCCCTCAGTGTCCCATTGCTCGGCATAGGCCTTTTCGGGGATATGGCGGGCCACCAGATCCTCGACCAGGTGATGGCGCATATCCGCGACGGTGCCGCCGATATCCTCGCCTTCCATCAGATCGACGCGCTGATCGAAAATGACCTTGCGCTGGTCGTTCATCACATCGTCAAATTTAAGCAGGTTCTTGCGGATATCGAAATTGCGCGCCTCGACCTTCTGCTGCGCTTTTTCCAGCGCCTTGTTGATCCAGGGATGCACGATGGCCTCGCCCTCATCAAGGCCGAGCTTGCGCAGCATGCCGTCCATGCGCTCGGAGCCGAAAATGCGCATCAGGTCATCCTGCAGCGACAGATAAAATTTCGAGGTGCCCGGGTCGCCCTGACGTCCGGCACGGCCGCGGAGCTGGTTGTCGATGCGGCGGCTTTCATGGCGTTCGGTGCCGATGATATAGAGGCCGCCGGCCGCGATCACCTGTTCGCGCTTGGCGGCGATGTCCTTGACGATCTCCTCGGTGCGGGCCTTGCGGGCGGCCTCGTCCTCGATATCGGCGGTTTCCTGGAGGATGCGCATTTCGAGATTGCCGCCGAGCTGAATGTCGGTGCCGCGGCCGGCCATATTGGTGGCGATGGTGATGGCGCCGGGCACGCCGGCCTGGGCCACAATCTGGGCCTCCTGCTCGTGATAGCGGGCGTTCAGAACATTATGCGGCACTTTGAGCTGTTTCAGCCGCTCGGACAGCATTTCGGATTTCTCGATCGAAGTGGTGCCCACCAGCGCCGGCTGGCCGCGTTCCAGGCAATCCTTGATCAGCTCGATGATGGCGCTGTATTTCTCCTCGGCGGTGCGATAGACCTCGTCGTCCTCGTCGCTGCGGCGGATTTCCTTATTGGTGGGAATCTCCATCACATCCAGCTTGTAGATATCCATGAACTCGTCCGCCTCGGTGGCGGCGGTGCCGGTCATGCCGGCCAGCTTTTCATACATGCGGAAATAGTTCTGGAAGGTGATCGAAGCGAGGGTCTGGTTTTCCGGCTGTATCGTGACATGCTCCCTGGCTTCCAGCGCCTGATGCAGGCCTTCGGAAAAGCGGCGTCCTTCCATCATGCGGCCGGTGAACTCGTCGATGATCACCACCTGGTCGTCCTTGACGATATAGTCCTTGTCGCGGGAGAACAGCTTGTGGGCGCGCAAGGCCTGATTGACGTGATGCACCGCGGTGACGTTTTCCACATCATACAGGCTCTCGCCCTGCAGCAGCTCCTCGCGGCGCAGAATCTCCTCGATATGCTCATTGCCCTTCTCGGTCAGGGTCACGGAGCGGGCCTTTTCATCGACCTCGTAATCTTCCTCCAACAGTTCCGGGATCAGCTTGTCGATGGTGTTGTAGAAGTCGGACTTGTCCTCCACCGGGCCGGAAATGATCAAGGGGGTGCGCGCCTCGTCAATCAGGATCGAGTCGACCTCATCGACGATGGAATAGTGATGATGGCGCTGCACCATCTCCTCGCGGTGATATTTCATATTGTCGCGCAGATAGTCGAAACCGAGCTCGTTATTGGTGCCATAGGTGACGTCGCAGTCATAGGCGATCTTGCGTTCCTCATCCGTGAGCTCATGCACGATGCAGCCCACGGTGAGGCCGAGAAAACGGTAGACCTGGCCCATCCATTCGGCATCGCGCTTGGCCAGGTAATCATTCACCGTCACCACATGAACGCCCTTGCCCGCCAGGGCGTTGAGATACACCGCCAGGGTGGAGACCAGGGTCTTGCCCTCGCCGGTCTTCATTTCGGCGATGCGGCCCTCATGCAGCACGATGCCGCCGGTGAGCTGCACATCGTAATGGCGCTGGCCCAGCGTGCGCTTGGCGGCTTCGCGCACAGTGGCGAAGGCCGGCACCAGCAGATCGTCGAGGCTCTTGCCGTCCTGGGCCAAAGCGCGGCGAAATTCCTGCGTGCGCTGTCGCAATTGTTCGTCCGAGAGTTTTTCCAGTTCCGGCTCGAGCGCGTTAATGGCTTCAACCCTGGCGCTATAGGATTTCAGTTTCCGCTCATTGGATGAGCCGAACAGTTTGGAGGCGATTGAGCCCAGTCCCAGCATGAAGAATTCCTCGGGGTTATGCGGTGCGGCGCACGATTGATCGCGCGGCTAATTATGTGGTGACAGATAAGCGGGGGGGTGAATATTGTCAATGACGGGCGCGGGCGCATGTGGCATAGAGGGGCTTCATTTGCCCGGACCCATGGGCCGCACGAGGATTCAAGGAGTGAACATCATGGTATCAGCCGTCTTCAAGAAAAGCGTTTTCAGCGCAGTCCCCCTCACCATTCTGGCGCTCGGCCTGCCCATCGGCCTGACGATGCCGGCGGCGGCGGATGAGGTGCTGGCGACGGTGAACGGCAAGCAGATCATGGCCTCGGAGCTGAAATTCGCCAATGAAGAGCTGAAATCCCAATTGGGCAATATTCCGCTCAAGCAGCAAAAGGGCCTGCTGACCAAATATCTGATCGACCGGGCGCTGATCGTGGCGGCGGCCAAGGCCGAAAAAGTGGATGCGAGCAGCGATTTCGCCGGCCGCATGGCCTATTATCAGGACCGGGCCTATCGCGATGCCTATTTTTCCAAGGTGATGGCGGTGAGCGATGAAGAGGTCAAATCCTTTTACGACAAGCAGATCAAGCTGGTTCCGCCGCGCGAGGAAATCCGCGCCCGGCATATTCTGGTCAAGAGCGAGGACGAAGCCAAGGCGCTGGTCAAGACCCTTGAGGGCGGCAAGGATTTTGCCGAGCTGGCCAAGGAAAAATCGATCGGTCCGAGCAAGGTGCGCGGCGGCGATCTGGGCTATTTCGCCAAGGGCGACATGGTGCCGGAGTTTTATGACGCGGCGGACAAGCTGAAAAAGGGCGGCCTTTCGGCGCCGCTCAAGACCAAATTCGGCTGGCATGTGATCAAGCTGGAAGACCGGCGCATGAGCAAGCCGCCGGCCCTGGCGGCGGTCAGCGACCAGTTGCGCAAGCTGCTGAAGCGCCAGAAGGCGGAAGTGCTGATCCGCAAATTGCGCAAGGACGCCAAGATCGAGATCGCGGGGCAGGAAAAGGCCAAAGACGCGAAGAAGGCCGAAGATAAGAAGGCTGAAGACGCCAAGGCCGCGCCCGAGGCCAAAAAGGCCGAATAATGACCAAGCTGTCTCCGCTGGCGCCGGCATCCTATCCCGAGATGCCCCGGCTGGAAGGGGTGCGCCTGGCGGCCTGCGAGGCGGGCATCCGCTATCGGGGCCGCAAGGATCTGATGCTGGCGCTGATGCCGCCGGGCACCAGCGTTGCCGGGGTGTTCACCCGCTCGCTCACCGCATCGGCACCGGTGGACTGGTGCCGGGAAAAGCTCGGCGGCGGCAAGGCAAGGGCGCTGGTGGTCAATTCCGGCAATGCCAATGCCTTTACCGGCATGAAGGGCCGGCAGGCGGTGGCGGTGACCGCCGATGCGGCGGCGGCGGCCACAGGCTGCCGCGCCGATGAGGTGTTTCTGGCCTCGACCGGGGTGATCGGCGAAGCGCTGGACGCGGCCGGTTTCAGTGAATATCTGACCGGTCTGGCGGCGGCGGCTTCCGAAGAAGGCTGGGCCGAGGCAGCCGAGGCGATCATGACCACCGATACCTATCCCAAAATGGCGACAAGGCAGGTTAAGATCGGCGGCAAAACCGTCACCATTAACGGCTTCACCAAGGGCTCGGGCATGATCGCGCCGGATATGGCGACCATGCTGGGTTTCGTGTTCACTGATATCGGCCTGCCGCAGGATGTGCTGCAGACCATG
This sequence comes from Hyphomicrobiales bacterium, assembly GCA_002869085.1. Classification (GTDB taxonomy): domain Bacteria; phylum Pseudomonadota; class Alphaproteobacteria; order Rhizobiales; family BM303; genus BM303. The sequence continues at coordinate 20,196 of PKTQ01000324.1, forward strand.
CTGAACCGGGCGGTGAAGGCCAGTTTCAACGCGATCACCGTCGATGGGGATACCTCGACCAGCGACACGGTGCTGTTGTTCGCCACCGGCACGGCGCACCGGGAGGCGGCGGTCAGCGCCGGCGCCGCGCGGCTGAAACCGTTCCGGGCGGCGCTTGATGATCTGATGCTGGATCTGGCGCACCAGATCGTCAAGGACGGCGAGGGGGCCTCCAAATTTGTCGAGATCGAGGTTTCGGGCGCGGTATCGGCCGCATCGGCGCGCCGCATCGGCATGGCGATTGCCAATTCGCCGCTGGTGAAGACCGCCATAGCCGGGCAAGACCCCAATTGGGGGCGGATCGTGATGGCGGTCGGCAAGTCGGGCGAACCGGCGGACCGGGACCGGCTCGATATCTGGCTCGGGGGCCAACAGGTCACCCGCAATGGCGAGGCGGACCCGGCCTATTCGGAAGCCGAGGCGGCGGCGCATATGCGGGGCGAGAATATCCGCATCCGGGTCGATATCGGCCTTGGCGGCGGGCGCGACCGGGTGTGGACCTGCGATCTTACCCATGCCTATATCGACATCAATGCCGATTATCGTAGTTAGAGCGTCTTTCGATCAAATAGATCCAATTCTGCTTCTTGATTGACGTGGCAATTCCAAAATTGAAACGGGTAAAAATGCGATACGAGATCAACCCACCATCAGCTTGTCATGGTTGATGGTGGAGAAGTTGATCGATTTTTAGTGTTAGAGCGGCTTTTCTTGTGTTCGTTTGAGCGCAAAGCCGCTCTATGCATCGGATAAGACCATTTCGATTTTAGGGGGCCGTCAATCAGAAGCCTATGACAGGACGGGCGATTTTGTCCCAAATCCTGCGTCAAGTCTCTTGAGCGCACGCGGGTGCGCCCTTCGATCCTTGACTTGACCTTGTCACAAAATCGCTCCGTCAGAATGGGTCTATTTGATCGAAAAACACTCTAAGCGTTCATTATCCAAGCCCTTGCATCAAGCGTTAAGATTTTGTGGCTAGGTTGAAGATCGGTGCATCTGCAGCAAAGGTCCGACTGTGTCCAGATTTTCACGAATTCCCTGGCTCGTTCACCCGTTTTCCTCCCTCTCTCATGGGCTGGTGCGGCGCTGGGCCGGGGACGAGCGCGGCGCGGTGGCGGTGGAATATGGGGTGATTCTGGCCGTTGTTTTCCTGACCATGGTGGGTAGCCTCTATACCTTTGGCGATCAGCTCAAAGCGATGCTGGATTTCCTCTCGGCCACGGTCGCGGCGGCGCTGGCCTGACGGGCGGCATGTGCCAAAGCGATGATGGCTTCCCCGCAAAATCAAAAACCGCTCATATTGGTGGTGGCCTGCGCCCTCATTGACGTGGATGGCCGGGTGCTGCTGGCGCGGCGGCCCGAAGGCAAGGCGATGGCCGGGCTGTGGGAGTTTCCCGGCGGCAAGATCGAACCGGGCGAGACCCCGGAAGATGCGCTGATCCGGGAAATCCGCGAGGAATTGTCCATCGAGCTGTGCAAGCCCTGCCTGGCGCCGCTCAGCTTCGCCAGCCATGACTATGCGGATTTTCATCTGCTGATGCCGCTGTTCACCTGCCGCAATTGGGAGGGGCGGATCACGCCGATGGAGGGGCAGGAACTGACCTGGGCCGCGCCTCAGCGCCTGCGCGATTATCCGATGCCGCCCGCCGATGAGCCGCTGATCTCGCATTTGCAGGATCTGCTTTAGACTGAATGTCGATTCAGCCTGACCCCCGTCAGTCCGACGCTCCGCGCCAACCGCTTAGATAAATGAAGTCGAAACTCGCCCGCACCCGGCCGTCCGGATCGGAGAAGTGTTCGGCATAATATTCGGCGGCATAGGCGAGGGTTTCGGCCCGCAGGGGCTGCCGGCGTCTTCTGTTCAGCACATTGGCGGCACCGAAGCGGCGCAGATCCCGCATCAGGTCGAGCGCGCCGTCATAGCGTAAGATGCGGCTATCGAGATCGGCCACCGATGAGGTGAAACCGGCCCGGGCCAGGAGATCGCCCATCTGGCGCAGATCGGCGACCGGGGCGACGCGGGGGGAAACCCCGCCCTCAACGGCCTGTTCGGCGGCCTGCAGGGCGGTCCGGAGTTCGATCAATGTGCGCCCGCCGGTCATGGCGCCCAGAAACAGCCCGCCGGGCTTCAGGGCCTGGCGATGGCGGGCGAGGACGCCCGGCAGATCATTGGCCCATTGCAGGCTGAGCGCGCTGACGATCAGGTCGAAACTTGCGGGCGTGAAGGGCAGCGCCTCCTCGTCAAGCTCAAGGCAGGCGGCGGGTCCGTGCCGGGGCGGGATGTGACACAGATCCCCGCTGATCACCGCGTCCACTTTGCCGGTGGCGGCGATGGCCTCGCCGAGGGCCGGGGAGGGATCGCCTAGGGCAAGCGCGAGAGGAAAGCGGCTGGTGTTGATTTCCAGGCGGTCCTGCAACTCATCGATCACCAGACGCAGCAAAACCCCGTCCGCGCCCTGATCGATGGCGCGCAGGCGCCGGCGGCGCAGCAGGGCGCGGTCGAACAGCGGGGGGGGTTGGGTGTTGTCCTGCATGGGGCGGTTATGCCCCGGCGAGGGCCTGTGGTCAAAGGCCAATCGCGAACTTTTCCCGGGGCTGCGCTTTGGTTAGACTGCTCCCATGAGCACACAACATGCCGGAGCGGCGGGGCGAACCCGGCCGGGGATCGTGACCCGGGGCCTGCGGCGCATCGCCGATCTGCTGCTGCCGCCGCAATGTTTCGGCTGCGGGGCGCGGGTGGAGCGCGCCGGGGCGCTATGCGGCGGGTGCTGGGGGCGCATTCAGTTCATCGAAAAGCCGCTTTGCCCGGTGCTGGGCATTCCGTTTCCCTATGATGCGGGCGATGGCCTGCTGAGCGCCGAGGCGATCGCCAATCCGCCGCCCTATGGCCGGGCGCGGGCGGTGGCGCGGTTCGACGATATGGCGCGGCAATTGGTGCATGGGCTCAAATATGGCGACCGCATGGAATGCGCGCCCTTGATGGGGGCGTGGATGGCGCGGGCCGGGGCGGAGCTGCTGGCCGATGCGGAGCTGATCGTACCGGTGCCGCTTTATCGCAGCCGCCTGTGGCGGCGGCAATATAACCAATCGGCGCTGCTGGCGCGCGAGATCGGCCGGCGCGGGGAGGTGCCGGTAGAGCTCGATCTGCTGCGCCGCATCCGGGCGACCCGGGCGCAGACCGGCCTCAGCGCCGGTGAGCGGGCGCGCAATGTGGCCGGGGCGTTCCGGATCCGGCCGGGCCATGAGGGGGCGGTGCGGGGCAGGCATGTGCTGCTGGTTGACGATGTGTTCACCACCGGCGCCACCGCCGGCGCCTGCTGCCGGGCTTTGATGAAGGGCGGCGCCGGGGCGGTGGATGTGCTGGTTTTCGCGCGGGTTGTTGATCCGGTGCGTCTGCCTATATGATGGGAAAGTTCTTGCGTTTTTGAGGATTCGTCATGCCGCAAATCGATATCTACACCACCATGATGTGCCCGTTCTGCTTCACGGCCAAGCGCCTGTTGAAAGCCAAGGGCGCGGCTTTTAACGAAATCGATGTGACCATGGACCCGTCCGGGCGCGCGGCGATGACCAAACGGGCCGAGGGGCAATATACGGTGCCGCAGATTTTCATCGGCGACATCCATGTGGGCGGCTGCACCGAGCTGCAGGCGCTGGACCGGGCCGGTAAGCTCGACCCGCTCCTGAAGGGGCTGACCGGATGAGCGGCAAGACAGGTTTTCGCGCCGCTTGCGTGCAGTTGCGCTCGGGCCGGGATATGGAGCGCAATATAAAGGTCGCCGGCGAGTTGATCCGGCAGGCGGCGGCGGGCGGGGCGGATCTGATCATGACGCCTGAGAACTCATCGCTGCTGGAGCTGGAAACCGAGCGCCTGCTGGCCAGCACCTTCGCGCAGGACGAGGATCCGGCGCTCAGGCTGTTTCAGGAACTGGCGGCGGAGCTCTCAAGCTGGCTGCTGATCGGCTCGCTGCCGATCAAAGTGGCGGCTGACAAGACCGCCAACCGCTCATTCCTGATCAGCCCGCAAGGGGCGATTGCCGCTACTTACGACAAGATCCATATGTTCGACGTGGACCTGCCCGGCGGAGAAAGCTACCGCGAATCGGCCAATGTCAAAGGCGGGGCCAGGGGCGTGATGGCCGACCTGCCCTGGGGGCGGATCGGGCTGTCGATCTGCTATGATCTGCGCTTCGCGGCGCTCTACCGGGCCTATGCCCAAGCCGGGGCGCGGTTTCTCACCGTGCCGGCGGCCTTCACC
>PKTQ01000244.1 GCA_002869085.1 Hyphomicrobiales bacterium
GCCTTGACCAGCGCATTGCCCGCCGCAATATCGACCCCGGCTTCGGCATAGGTCATGCCCCCCGGCTTGTTAGGCGTATCGGTCATGGATCGCGTGCCTTTTCGTGTCTGCTTGGGATTGCATGCGGTGTAAACCACGTATTGCGGCGGTTCAAGCTCTTATGACATTGGGTTTTCGCCCGATGCGGTGATATAGTCGCGCAAATCTTGTGAATCGGCCGGCCGGGCCGGAGCGCCGGACCGGGATGCCGGGGCAGGGGCGGGCCGGAGAGCAAAAGGGTTATGTAAGTTGAAGATTGCGCGAATGATCATCACCGCCATTGCGCCGCGCATGGCCGGGCGCATTGCCGGCCTGGCCGTGGCTTTGGCGGTTGTCTGGGGCGGCCTGCCGGCGTCGGCCTCGCAGTTCACCGTGGCCAATGTGCCCATCAAGGCCGAGGCCAAAAACGCCGCCGCCGCCAAGGACATCGCCATCGCCAAGGGCCAGCGCGTCGCCTTTGCCCGGCTGGTCAAGCGCCTGACCCGGCCCGCCGACGCGGCCAATCTGCCCGAGCTCGACAAGGCGGAGTTCGACACCCTGATTTCCGGTTTTTCTCTTTCTGACGAGCGCCCCAGCCCGCGCGTTTATCGCGCCAAACTGACCGTGCGCTTCATCGCCCGCAATGTCAGCCAGTATTTTGCCGCCTATGACGTGCCGATGGTCGAATCCACCTCGACGCCGATCCTGGTGATTCCGGTCTGGCTAACCTCGGGCGGCGCCGAGATTGGCCAGGGCACCCCCTGGCATAATGCCTGGAAGGGCATGGACCTGGAAAACGCCCTGGTGCCGATTCTGCTGCCGGTGGGCGATGGCACCGACCTGCCGGTCGGCCCCAAGGAACTGCTGCAGGCCAACAGCGCCGATCTGGCCATTTTGAAAGACCGCTACAATGTATCGGGCGTGGTGGTGGCGGTGGCCCGGCCAGGGCAGGGCAACGCAGTGAGCGCCGGCATGAAGGGCGAAATTCCCGCCGGCTTGGTGGCCTATGACAACACTTACCCCGGCGCCGACGGGCAGCAGCAGGCCCTGACCAAAGCCGCCGGCGATCTCATCGCCCGCATCGAGGACCGCTGGAAAAACGAGACCGTGTCCCTTGGCGCCGGAACCGGCGAGCCGGTCAATATCTCGGTGCCGTTCAGCGGCCTCAATGAATGGATTTTGATCCGCAAGAACCTTGCCGCCGTGCCGGGGGTGACCAATATGGATATCAAGGCAATGACCGCGCGCGGCGCTCATGTGGTGCTGACTTATAATGGCGATGTGCGCCAGCTTGCCGGGGCTCTGGCCCAGCGCAATCTCGAGCTGACCGACCGGGGTTCCTATTGGGAATTGCGGCCATATTGAGGAGCGAGGGGGCCGGTCCGCCCGGCTCGCAACAGGAGTGAAGCGTGAGTATTCCCAATCTCATCACCATCGGCCGCATCATGCTGGTGCCGGTGATCATCTATCTGATGATCTCCGGCCAGTTCATGGCCTCCTTCTGGCTGTTCATTCTCGCCGGCATTTCCGATGGCATTGATGGCTTTATCGCCAAGCAGTTCGACCAGGCCACCGAGCTTGGCGCCTATCTCGACCCCATTGCCGACAAGGCGCTTTTGGTCAGCATTTATGTCACCCTGGGCATCAGCGGCCATTTGCCGGTGGCGCTGGTGATTCTGGTGGTCAGCCGCGACGTGCTGATCGTCGGCGCCATCATCCTGTCCTGGGCGCTGGGCCGCAATGTGGAGATCGCCCCGCTGCTGGTCAGCAAGGTCAACACCGCTATGCAGATCGCCCTGGCTTGCGTGGTGCTGGCCGATCTCGGCTTCGATCTGCAACTGACCTGGGTAACCGCCTCATTCGTGGTGGCGGTGACAATCTTCACCATCTGGTCCGGCACCAGCTATATGCTGGCCTGGGTGCAGGATATGGCCGGGCAGGAAAAACCCGCCCCCGAGGGCGCCACCCATAATGTGGCCGGCGAAGTGGGGCAAAAGGCGGTGCATGCGGTCAGCCAGACCGCCACCCGTGGCCGCAAGTCGGTGCATAAGCCCGCCTCCGGAGATGCCTCGTGAGCCTGAAGAGCCAGGTGCTGTTCTGGCTGGGGGCGCTCGTCGTCACCACCATCATCCTGCTGTTTCTGCGCGGCATGCTGCTGCCTTTCGTTGCCGGCATGATCCTGGCTTATCTGCTGGACCCGGTCGCCGACCGGCTTGAATCCTGGGGGCTGGGCCGGGTGCTGGCCAGCAGCCTCATTCTCGGCGCGGCGCTGGTGCTGTTCGTCATGGCGCTGCTGGTGCTGATCCCCATCCTGTCCCGCCAATTGGCCAATTTCGCCGAAAACCTGCCCGGCTATCTGAAAAGCCTCGAGCTTCTGGCCCAGACCTATGGCAGCAAATGGCTCTCGCCCCTGTTCGACGGCAATCTCAAATCCCTGTCCGGCAATATCAGCGACATTGCCACCAAGGGCGTGAGCTGGCTGGCAACGCTGCTGAAATCGATCTGGAGCGGCGGCATGGCTCTGGTCAATATCGTGTCCCTGTTCGTGGTGACCCCCATCGTCGCCTTCTATATGCTGATCGATTGGGACCGGATGATCGAGAAGGTCGATAGCTGGCTGCCCCGCGACCACGCCCCGGTCATCCGGGAAATCGCCGCCGACATCAACCGCGCCATAGCCGGCTTCCTGCGCGGCCAGGGCACGGTCTGCCTGCTGCTGGGGCTGTTCTACGCCATCGGCCTGACCATCGCCGGGCTCAATTTCGGCCTGCTGATCGGCCTTGGCGCCGGCCTGCTCAGCTTCATCCCCTATGTGGGCTCGGTGCTCGGCCTGGTGGTTTCGCTCGGCGTGGCCCTGGTCCAGTTCTGGCCCGACTGGGTGATGATCCTGATCGTGCTGCTCATTTTCTCGGCCGGCCAGTTCCTGGAAGGCAACTTCCTCTCGCCCAAGCTGGTCGGCGGCAGCATCGGCCTGCATCCGGTCTGGCTGATGTTCGCCCTGTTCGCCTTCGGCTATCTGTTCGGGTTCACCGGCATGCTGATGGCAGTGCCGCTGGCGGCGGCGTTCGCCGTCGTGCTGCGTTTCCTGCTGAAACAATATCTGGCCAGCTCGGTCTATCTCGGCGGTGGCGGCGCCGGCCGGGATACGGAACCCCGCGACCATGACTGACCCCCGTCCTGGAGCCGGCACGGGCCCGCAGCGCCAGCTCACCCTGGACCTGCCCCACACCCCCGCCCTGGGGGCCGAGGATTTCGTGGTCAGCGAGTGCAATCGCGATGCGGTCGATTTCATCAATCTGTGGCCGGACTGGCCCGCTTCGGCCGGCATTCTGGCCGGCCCCACCGGCAGCGGCAAGTCGCATCTGGGCGCGATCTGGTGCGCCATCACCGGCGCGCCATCGGTTCCGGCCGCCGCCATCACCGCCGATTCAGTGCCGGAACTGCTCGGCAATGGTACCCTGCTGGTCGAGGACGCCCATGCTCCCGGCCTTGATGAGACCGCCCTTTTTCATGCCCTCAACTGGGCCGGCGAGCATGGCGGCCATATCCTGATCACCACCCGAAGCTGGCCGTCTGAATGGCGGCTCGGCCTGCCCGATCTGGTCTCGCGCCTCAAGGCGGCGCCGCTCATTGAGCTGCACGAGCCGGACAATATGTTGCTCAATCTGGTGCTGGTAAAGCTGTTCGCCGACCGCCAGCTGGCGGTCGATACCGGGCTGGTCGATTATCTGGTCAACCGCATGGAGCGCTCGCTCGCCGCGGCGGTGCTTCTGGTCGACAGGCTCGACCGGCAGGCGCTGGAGCAGAAACGCCGCATCAACCGGCGCCTGGCGGCCGAGATTCTGCAAAGCCTGCATGAGGGCGGCGCCTAGAGCACTTCCCCGAAAAGTGGGAAC
>PKTQ01000126.1 GCA_002869085.1 Hyphomicrobiales bacterium
AAACGGAACAAATTCAGCGGTTCGGCCTTTGCCGGGGTGAAATATCAGACCAACGCCAATGCCGGCCCCGCTTCCAGCCAGATCAATATTAATGGCATCACGTTTACCCTGAATAATGAGAGCCTGAAGCAGGGCGACGGCAATGCGTTTTTTGCCGCCTCGCTGCATTATGATTACGACCTGCAGCGGCAGGGCGACCTGCTGGAGACGGATGTGCTGTTTTACGGGGCCAAGTTCCTGTCGCAGGGGCGCCTCGATGCGGCGGTGCTGGAGGTGACCTTCGGCCCCTCGTTCAATATGCAGCGTTTTAGTATCCGCAACAGCCAGCTCGGCATTTATGGCATCGGCAATGTGGTCGGGCTCGACGACAATCTCTATTTCGGCTCGGCCGGCGCCGGCATGCGGCTGGTCAGCCGGCCCGGCATCGGCAATGTGGTGCGCCTGAAAACCGAATTGCGGCGCAAATGGTATCACAACAGCTCCGCCCGGCCGACCGCCGATTATCGGGACGGCAATGAATTCAGCGGCGAAATGTCGTTTTCCACGGCGGTGGGATCCGGTGTCAAACTGCATGGCAAGGCGCGGGTGGTGCGCGAGGATGTGCGCGCCGACTGGTATGATAACTGGCAGATGGGCGGCGAGGCCGGGGTCGGGGTTTCGATCGCGCCGCTGATCAAGGACAGCAAGCTGTTTACCTCGTTCTGGCTGTTCGATGTCACCGGCGGCTACCGGCATGTGCGCTATGACAGCCCGGATGCCGCGATTCTGGCCACCGAAAAGCAGCGCAATGACGAATATTTCATCCGTACCAGCCTGACCGTACCGGTGGGCACGGCGCTGGCGGTGGTGCCGCAGCTCGAATATCGCCGCGTGAAGTCCAATTACGACATTTACGCTTATAAGAACCTGTCGGCCACGCTCGGCCTGGCGATGCGGTTTTAGGGGGGCGGGCCATGAAACTCTTCACTCAGACCCTGCTCATCGGCGCGCTGCTCGCCGCTTGGGGCGTTTCCGCTGCCGGGGCGGCCAAGATCGGGGTTGCCAGCGCCGTCAATCCGAGCGCCATCGGCACTCCGCCAGGGGGCGCGCCGCAGACCATGGTGCTGGGCAAGAAGGTGGTGTTCAACGAGCGCATCAAGACCTCGGCCGGCGGGCTGGTGCAATTGCTGCTGCTTGATGGCTCGGCCTTTACCATCGGCCCCAATTCAGAGGTGGTGATCGACAAATTCGTCTACGATCCGGACAAGAAGACCGGGCAAATGGTGGCCAATGTGCTGAAGGGCGCGTTCCGCTTTGTGGGTGGGCGGCTGTCTAAAGGGAAGGACGCGGTGACCATTCGCACCAAGGTGGCCACCATCGGCGTGCGCGGCGGCATCGTTTCGGGCCTTGTGGGGCGCGGCCGGGGCAAGGACACGTTCAATTTCCTGTTCGGGGATGAAATGACCGTCGGCACCAATTGCCGGGGGCGGCGCTGCGGCAAGACGCAACGGGTCTATCAGAACGGCAATAGCGTCGATGTGGGCGGCGGCGGCGGGCTCAAGCTGCGCCGCACCAGCTCGGCGGATATCCTGGCGATGCATAGCGCACTGTCCGGGCGGCTGGGGCTGAGCGGCGGCGCGCGGCGGCGGCCCACCAACACCATCGTGGTGCAGTCCGGACTGCCCAAGCAAAACTCGGCCAAGCCGCCATCGCAGACCGCGCGGCCACCGCGCCGGGCGATCAAATCGACGCCGATCGTCGAGGTGGAAACCGAGATCGTCAATCCAGGCGCCAATAATGGCGACCAAAAGCGCGACGATCTGTCGGACAAGCCCCGGGTCATGGTGCGCATTCTGGAGACCGATGTGGTTCTGACCACCGGATCGGGCAAGGTGATCAACAATCCCGGCGCGGCCGGGCTGCTGGGCGGTGACAATGCCGGCAGCGTCTATACCGAGGATGCGCTCCTGTTCAACAACCGGGCCTTCGTGTCCCATAATGGCCAGGTCAGCTCAGTGCCTTATCAGGAGAGCCTGTCTCCGGTCACCGCCGGTATCAGTGCCAGCGAATTCCTGGTCAATGACGGCGTCTCCTATGATGGCAAGCTCATGCTCGGCGCGGGCTATGTCACCGAGGGCGGCCATTTCATCTATTATCAGCTATTCCATGAAAATCTCGACGGCAGCGGCAACGGGCTGGGTACGCGCAATCTCGATGACAGCGTCATCGCGCTCGGCGGCACCCCGACCCCGTCCTTCGATGCATCCGCCAGCGGCGGCACTTTGCATATTTATCAGATCGGCCGCGATCTGCGCCAGACGGTGAGTGCGCCGTTCACCTTGAGCACTATTTTCTCTGACTATTCAAGCCTCTATAGCACAGAACTCAAGCTGTTGGAGCAGGGCGGCGGCACGATCGGGGTCTATGTGGATGAAAGCAGCAGCCGTACGGTCACCCTGCAGGGCAATCTGATGATCGACGGCGAGGGCACGGGCCAGCGCTCCTTTGCCTCGCTGCATGTCTCGTTCCTCCAGGATGACGGCGCCGGCGATGGGCCGAAGATCGCCGCCCCCAACCGGGGCAGCTTCCGCGCCGCCAGCGACGGGCCGGTGACCGCCATGGGCGGGCTGGTGTCGAGCGTGAAGGGGCCGGAGGGTAATCATTTCTTCGGCAGCGCCGGCATGGACAATTTCGTGCTCGGCACCGAGCCGGGTGCCAAGGAAAGCTTTTCTTACGAGCCTATCGACGGCAGCATTCTGGCGGGCACAGAGGACAATCATTTCGGCTCCTATCATATTCTGGCCCGCACATCCGATGTGGCTCCCGGTGCGCAAGCTTCGCGCAGCTCGCGCACCCTGACCGGCTATGGCACCGGGTTGATGGAGCGGTCGGGGAGCGCGCCGCTCGCTCTGCGGAGCGGCAATGGCGGCGAGGGGATGGAAATCCTGTTCAACGGCAACCGCAACACCATGTGGGCGCAAATGGGCCTTAGCCCGGCCTCCGGCATGGGGACGGGTCTTTACACCCTGGCCTTCGGCTCGGACCCCACCCGCGATGTCACCGACATGCCGGGCTCGGCCTTCATCGACGACGACACTTACGGCGCCAATGGCAATGCCAGCCTGACCAAGGTGCATGAGAGCGGCTATTCAGATGCCGGCTTCCCCAACAGCCATGCCGCCAGCCCGCAAACCTATATTTTTGGCAGCGAGCTGATTCCGGTCACCGATTTCCTGCCCGCCGGGGTGTCGCTCTGCGCCTGCAAGTTCCTGGAATGGGGCTATTGGGGCGGCAAGGTGAGCTATGACGATCCGGCCAATACGGGTAGCAATAAGAAGGATTATTTCCATCTCGGCACCTGGGTGGCCGGCGATGTGATCAAGGATCTGAGCCCCTTTACCGGCAGCGCCAGCTATAACGGCCATGCCATCGGCAATGTGTCGAAAGTCTCGGGCGGCGTCACCCATAATTATCTCGCGGCGGGCAGTTACAATCTCACCTTCGATTTCGGCAGCCGCACCGGCAGCGCCTCGATCAGCAATTTCGACGGCCTCACCTTCGTTGCCCCGTCGGTGGCCATGTCGACCGTGGTGGGGCAGGAGCACAGCTATAACGCCGCGCTGACCGGCACATCCGGTTCAGGCAGCCTCAATGGCGCCTTTGTCAACGGTCCGGCGGTGGGCACCAGCCCGGCCGGCACCATCGGCCAGTTTAACTTTTCGGACACCGGATATACGGCGGTCGGCATCGTCGCGGCGCAGCAATAGGGCAGCTATGACCGGCTCACGGCGCCGGCACGCGCCGCCGGACCTTCTGCCTTTCGCGTCGACATGACAATATGATCTATGTGGAATTTTCCGCGTAGCCGACCCCGGATTCGGATGAATATTTTTCCAGCGCTATTGCCGGGAGAAAACACCCGGCGCCCGGCTG
>PKTQ01000353.1 GCA_002869085.1 Hyphomicrobiales bacterium
CATGTCGGCGCCGCTGAGATTGGTCCAGCGGAAATCAGAGCCGAGAATAACTCCGCGCAGCATATAGACGCCGCTCAGATTGGCCCGGCGGAAGCGGGCGTCCTCCATGATGACGTCTTTCATATTGGCGCCGCGCAGATCGACATTGTCGGCCCGGACCTCATTGAGGTCGGTGCCGAACAAAAAGGCCTCGCGCATGTCCGACCCGGTCAGGTCGGCCCCGTCGAGGCGTGTGTGAAACAGATCCGCGCCGCGCAGATCAGAGCGCCGCATGCGGCAGCCGGACAGGTTCGACCATTTGAAATTGGCGCCGCTGAGCAAGGTGCCGGTGAAATCGCAATCGAGCATTTTGGCGGTGGACAGATTGACCCCGGACAGATCGGCGCCGTGCAGATCAATGCCGTTCATAGTCCGGCCCTGAAAATCGCAATGGCGCAGGTCGCTCATCGGCTTGGGGCTGGCGCAATCGCCCTTGACGAGGCCGCCGGCATGCAAGGGCGCAGGGCCGAGCAGGGCCAGGGTGGCAAGACAGATGGTCAGCAGGCGGGAAGGGAACATGGGGACTCTCATTCATCGTCGAGGATGGAAAGATAGGCCAGCATATCAGAAAATTCCTCGTCGCTATATGCCGAGAACAGCTCATCATCGTCGGGCTCGTCATGAAACCGCTTCCCGGCCCGGATCAGGCTGATTTGCCGCAGCAGATAGGCGCTGTGCTGGCCGGCCAGCATGGGGATGAAGTTCTTCCTGGTGTGCTTGCCGCGCCCGTCTCTGCCATGGCAGTTGCTGCATTCCTTGCGGTAGAATCGCTTTCCTTTGACGAGGTCGCCCGGATAGCGCGGTATGTTGAGGATGCGTCTCGACAGCTTCAGCCGCTCAAGCGCATCGAAGGTGTTTTCGTTCACCGGCGGCATGCGGGATTTGAGCCTGATCGAGGCGAGATAGGCGGCGACGGCCCTGATGTCCTCCTCGGGTAGCTCACGCTCGGTGGTATAGGGAAACATCGGGATATTGAGGCGCTTTCGCGATTTGAAATCGCGCAATTGCGCCGCCAGATAGCGCGCATCCATGCCGGCGAGGCGCGGATATTCGCCATTGGGCTTGCCCTGGCCATTTTCACCATGGCAGCCAGCGCAGGTCATATTGATCTTCTCGCCGAGCTCCAGGTCAGGCTCTTCCTCCGCCGCCCAGGTGGGGGATGCAAGAAGGAGGGCGAATGTCAGGGCGAAAGCCGCCGGTAAACGCTGCATGGATGTCCGTGTCGTGCTCATGATTGCGGTTTACACTTGTTCCATACTGGCAGACTTAACACCTATCAAGCCGGAAGCGGCGATGGGTGGGGCGAAACGGCGCAAACACATGACAGGGGCGGGATAATCGGTTACAGAACCGGCTCAATGCTTAGCAAAGGCCGGCCATGACCGAGACATTCTCATTTTCGCTGCTGAAACAGGACGGCGCGGCGCGCCGCGGCGAAATTTCGCTGCCGCGCGGGCGCATCGCCACCCCGGCCTTCATGCCGGTGGGCACGGCGGGCACGGTGAAGGCGATGTATCCGGGGCAGGTGCGTGAGCTCGGCGCCGATATCGTGCTCGGCAATACCTATCATCTGATGCTGCGCCCCGGCGCCGAACAGGTGGCGGAACTGGGCGGGCTGCACCACTTCATGAACTGGCCGCACCCGATCCTGACTGATTCCGGCGGCTTCCAGGTCATGTCCCTGTCGAAACTGCGCCGGATCAGCGAAGAGGGGGTGATGTTCCAGTCGCATATTGACGGCTCGAAACATCATCTGACCCCGGAGCGCTCGATCGAGATTCAATGCCTGCTCGGCTCGGATATCCAGATGATCCTCGATGAATGCACACCCTATCCCTGCGAACGGGGCGAGGCGGAACGCTCGATGCGGCTTTCCTTACGCTGGGCGGAGCGCTCGGCGCGGGCCTTCGGCAGCCGACCGGGCCAGGCCCTGTTCGGCATCGTGCAGGGCTCAACCCATGAGGATCTGCGCCGGATCTCCGCCGAGGGGCTGCGGGAGATCGGCTTCAACGGCTATGCGATCGGCGGGCTGGCGGTGGGCGAGGGCGAGGCGGAGATGCTGCGGGTGCTGGATTTCACCGCGCCGATGCTGCCCGAGGACGCGCCGCGCTATCTGATGGGGGTGGGGCGGCCCGAGGATCTGCTGGGAGCGGTGGAGCGCGGGGTCGATATGTTCGACTGCGTGATGCCGACCCGCTCAGGGCGGCACGGCCAGGCCTTCACCCGCTTCGGCAAGATCAATCTGCGCAATGCAAGACACGCCGCCGATCCGCGTCCGCTCGACCCGGAAAGCGCCTGCCCGGCGGCGCGCGACTATAGCCGCGCCTATCTGCACCATCTGATCAAGTCGGGCGAATATCTGGCCGCCATGCTGCTGACCTGGGCCAATCTGCATTATTATCAGGAGCTTATGGCCGGTATGCGCGCCGCCATCGCCGAAGGCTCGTTTACAGATTTTGCCGCCCGCACCCGCGAAGACTGGGCCAGGGGCGACATGGCGCCCTATTGAAGGGTTTGCTCGCGCTCCCCATATGGGGCGTGAGGCCAAAAGGCCCTGACCGCCTGCGCAAAAGCCCGGCCGAACCCGGCCGCGAGACCTTTTGCGGCGCGGCGCGATACATGAATGTCAGGAGGCAGGCATGTTTGGAAAACCCTCATTAATGACCAGCATCGCGGTCGGCAAGACTGCCGGGCTGGTGTTCGGCGGGGCGGACTTTTTTCTGCTGCCCTGGTTCTGGCCCGAAGCCGGCATGATGCTGCGCTGGGGCGTGCTGCTGTGGTATATCACGCTGGGCGGGATCATCGGCCTGTTCGGCGTCTTTAACCGGCATCCGGTGCTGCGCATGAACCTGCCATGGTGGTTCCGGGGGCCGATGATCGGCGGCTGGATGAACTTCCTGCTCGCCCTTATCGCCCATGACAAGCTCGCCGCCATGATGAGCGCCAGCTTCGGCGCCGGCTCGGCGCTGGCCTCGCCGTTCTGGATCGTGGCCGAAGGCGTGGTGATCGGCCTCATCATCGCCTATCTCGCCTTCCGTTTCGGCGGCGAGGGGCCGGAAACCGCCGGCAAATAAGGCTCGAGCACGGTTTTGATTGAATCAAAACCGTGCTCTATTTTTTTCTGACGCACTTCTTTATCCGAAAACCGGTTCCCACTTTTCGGGAAGTGCTCTAGGTGTCAGGCCGGAGGCTTGTGCCCGGGCCGCCGGGAGCGAGCGGGCCGAATATGCGCTCGAATCCCGCAATGAGAGCGGTGTCAACATCTGCCATGGAAGCGGTTTTGCCCAGATCCTCAAGGCTGGTGACCCCATGGGCGCGGATGCCGCAGGGCACGATGCCGTCATAATGGCCAAGCTCGGGGCACACATTGAGGCTGACCCCGTGAAAGCTGACCCAACGGCGGAGGCGAATGCCGATGGCGGCGATCTTGTCCTCGACGCCGTCGCCCTTGTCGGGGCGGCGGACCCAGACGCCGACCCGATCCCGGCGCTTTTCTCCGATCACCTCAAATTCGGCCAGGGCGCCGATCAGCCAGTCCTCGAGAAGCGTGACAAAACGGCGCACATCGCGGCCGCGCCGGTTGAGGTCGAGCATCACATAGGCAACGCGCTGGCCGGGGCCATGATAGGTATATTGCCCGCCGCGCCCGCTGACATGCACTGGAAAGCGGTCCGGATCGACAAGATCGGCAGCATCAGCGCCGGTGCCGGCGGTGTAGAGCGGCGGATGCTCGAGAAACCACACCAGTTCCGGGGCCTCACCGATGATGATGCGGGCGACCCGCCGCTCCATGGCCGCCGCCGCCGCCGCATAGTCCACCGGCTCGTGGCTGATGCGAAGCTCGG
>PKTQ01000236.1 GCA_002869085.1 Hyphomicrobiales bacterium
AGGCCGGAAAAGGAAAAATCAGGTTTTTCCGTGCCCTTCAGCGGCCGGGGCAGGTCGAAACGGGCCGGGTCGCCGCCTATCGCATGGCGCTCGACCGCCGGTCCGCCGGGAAAACCCAGATCGAGCAGCTTGGCGGTCTTATCAAAAGCCTCGCCCAGCGCATCGTCGATGGTGGAGCCATATTGGCGGTAGCGGCCGATGCCCTCGACGCCGAGCAATTGGGTGTGGCCGCCCGAGGCCAGCAGCAGCAGATAGGGAAACTCGGCCGGTTCGGTCAGGCGCACGCTCAGGGCGTGACCCTCGAGATGATTGACCCCGATCAGCGGCAGGCCGTGCGCCAGCGCCACCGCCTTGGCGGCCATCAGCCCGACCATCACCCCACCGATCAGCCCGGGGCCGGAGGTGGCGGCGACGCCGTCAAGCCCGTTCCAATCGAGGCCGGCGCCGTGCAGGGCCTCCACAATCAGCCGGTCGACATGATCCACATGGGAGCGGGCGGCGATTTCCGGCACCACACCGCCATAGGGGGCATGCTCGCTGATCTGCGACAGCACCAGATTGCTCAGAATCTCGGCCCGCCCGTCCGCATGGCGGCGCACAATGGCCGCGGCGGTCTCGTCGCAGCTTGTCTCGATGCCCAGCAGGGTCAGGGTTTCAGGCATTGTACTTCTTAGGGCTTTTCTGGCGGAGTGAGATGGTTATAGTGCGGTGCTTGTCTTTGTCAGTCGCACACCTAACATCGGGAGCTTTGATCGTGCAACAGTCTGCGCTTCGAATCGGCACACGCGGCAGCCCGCTGGCCCTGGCCCAGGCCCATGAGGTGCGCGCGCGCCTGGCCCAGGCACACGATATGGACCCGGACAGCATCGAAATCGTCATCATCAAGACCAAGGGCGACCAGATTCTCGACCGGGCGCTGGCCGAGCTTGGCGGCAAGGGCCTCTTTACCAAGGAAATCGAAACCGCTCTTTTGGAGGGGGATATCGACCTCGCGGTGCATTCCATGAAGGACATGCCGACCGTGCTGCCGGAGGGATTGGTGATTCCGGTGATGCTGGAGCGCGAGGACACGCGCGATGCCTTTATCAGCCTCAAGGCGCAAAGCCTGGCCGATCTGCCGGCCGGGGCGGTGGTGGGTACCGCCTCGCTCAGGCGCCAGGCGCAGCTCAAACATATGCGGCCCGATCTGGAGGTGGTGACCTATCGCGGCAATGTGCAGCGGCGGCTGCAAAAGCTGAAAGAGGAGGTGGTGGACGCCACTTTCCTGGCTTATGCGGGCCTCCGCCGGCTCGGCATGGCCGATGTCGCCACCGCGCTGATCACGCAAGAAGAGATGCTGCCGGCGGTGGCGCAGGGGGCGATCGGGATCGAGATTCGCGAAAACGATGCGCGCACCGGCGAATTATTGGCGGCGATCAATCACACGCCCACGGTGCAATGCGTGAGCATGGAGCGGGTGTTCCTGCATGAGCTTGACGGGTCCTGCCGCACGCCGATTGCCGGGCTGTCGGTGCTCGATGGTGGTGATATCTATTTCCGGGGCATGATTCTGAGCCCGGATGGCAGCATCTGCCACCGGACAGAGCGGCGCGGCGCGCTGGCCGATGCCGGGGCGCTGGCAGAGGATGCGGGCCGGGAGCTGAAGGACCTAGGCGGGCCTGATTTTTTCGCCGGCTGCTAGGAGCAGAACCCTAGAATAACTGGAAGGAGACGCCGCGAATGCGTCTGCTGATCACACGGCCACGGGAGGATGCGGGGCTGCTCGCCGCAGAGCTGCATGCGCTCGGCCATATCAGTGTGATCGAGCCGCTGCTTGAGGTGCATTTTCGCGCGCTGGAGATTGCGCCCGGGCGCTATCGCGGCCTGCTGGCCACCAGCGCCAATGGGGTGCGGGCCCTCAACAGATGCATGCAGATCGACGCGCTGCGCCGGCTCGACCTGCTGGCGGTGGGGCCGGCCACGGCGCGGGAAGCGGAAATCTGCGGTTTTCAGAAAGTGATCGTCGCCGGGGGCGATGTGGACGCTCTGGCCGACAGGACAGCCGAAATGCTGCGCCCGGACGGGCTGCCGCTGCTGCATGTGAGCGGCGCGGCGGCGGCGGGGGATTTGAAAGGGGCGCTGGAGGCGCGCGGCTTTGCGGTCGAACGGATGATCGGTTACGAGGCGCGGGCGCGGGGAGCCTTCAGCCAGGAACTGATCGATGATCTCACGGGGGGCCGCATCGACGGGGTGCTGCTCTATTCGCCGCGTACCGCGGTGATTTTCGGCCAGTTGGTCCGGGCCGCCGGGCTGGAGCGGATCATGGAGCGGCTGACCTGCTTCTGCCTGTCGCCGGCGGTGGCCGGCCAGTTGGAGGCGCTTGGCCCGGCCCGAACCCTGGTGGCGGCTCAGCCCAACCAGCCGGCCCTGCTGGAGTTGCTCAGCGCGCAGGGGTAATTTTGATCCGGCGGCGTCATTGTTGCGGTGGTCAAGACTCGGATTTTCCGTTACTGATTTATACAGGATGCAACCCGGCTCGGATGATTTGAACAGGCAGGATCATGGCGGACGAAAAGAAAAACGGCAAAACGAAACCAGGCGGCGCAAAGCCGGATGCGAAAGCGGCGCGCGCGCATACCATTGAACTGACCGCCGAGGATGTCACCCCGGCCGATGAGGGCAAGGCAGCGGGCGCCGGCAAGGATGCCGGCAAAGATGCCAAACCGGATGCGGGCAAGGACAAAACGGCCGCCGCCAAGCCGGAACCCAAGCCGGACAATAAGCCTGAGGCCAAACCAGCCGAAACCGTCGCGGCGCGGGGCGGGGCGGGCGGCTTTCTGGGCATGGCGATTGCCGGCCTGTTCGGCGGCGTTCTTGCCCTGCTCGGGGCGGCGGTGCTGATCAGCTTTCAGATGATCGACCTGTCAGGCAGTGCCGGGCAGCGGGCGCGGCAGGGCATTGATAAGCTCGACAAGCAGGTCGGCGCCGCCCTTGCCGAAGCCGAGAAGAAGGCGGAAGCACGCGAGACGGCGCTGGCGGCGCTGAAGGCGGATGCGGCCAAGGCGGCCAGCCGCGCCTCGGTGCATGAGGACATGCTCGGCAAGACCACGGCGGCGGTGAACGAAATGAAGGCCGGGCTGAAGAAAACCACCGGCCAGGTGGCGGTGATGAACGACCGGCTGGGCCGGCTCACCGGCTCGCTGGCGGCGGCCGAAAAGCGGCTGGAAAGCCTGAACGGGGCGATCGGCAGTCTCGGCGCCAAGCTCGAATCGGAAGCCGAGGCGCGTAAGGCGCTGGGGCCGCGCATTGCCGCCAATGCGGGCATGCTGGAAAAACGCGGCCTCGATATCGGCCGGCTGATGAAATGGCAGGACGCCATGTCGGCCGAATCGCGCAAATTGGGCAATCAGATGACCGGCCTCATCGGCGGGCTGAAGGATATTGAGCGCTCAGTGGCCGAGGCCAGCAATGCCGGCGGCGGCGAGCCGAGCTCGGCCGGGGTGCGCCTCGCCCTGCTCGACCGCAAGATCCAGCGGCTGGAAAAGGACATGTCGGGCCTGACCGCCACCCTGCAGAGCCTGCCGGCGGTGCCGCCGGATCTGAGCCCGCAGATCGCGGTGCTGGAAAAGACCGTGGCCCGGTTCGACAAGAATTTCGCCGATACTGGCAAGCGCAATGCGGCGGTGCGGAACGATGTGCGCAAGCTGGATGAGCGGGTGCGGGATCTGGGCTTGTTGGCCGGGCGCCTGCAGGCGCTCGATACACGCATCGACGAGGTCAAATCCCGCTATGCCGAGCTTGGCAGCTCGATGCGGCTGATCCAGAGCGCGGCGCGCGTGCTGGGGCTGGGCGAGGATGGCAACAGCGCCGCCCTGACCGGCCTGGAGGCCAAGATCGCGGGCCTGCGCAGCGATCTTGCCGCCAAGATCACGGCGCTGGAAAAGGCCACTGCCGGCATCGGCGAGGCCGAGGCCAAGCTGGCCGGGGTGGATGTGCGCCTGGAAAGCGTCAAGGCGGCGCAGACGGCGCTGGCGGCCATGCAGCAGCGGGCGGCGCGCCAGCAGGCGGCGATGAAACTATCGCGTGACCTCTTGTCCGGCGCCCCCTATAGCCAGGCGCTGGCCGGCTTCGTGACCCTGGCGCCGCAGGCCAAGGTGCCGGCGGCGGTGAAGGCGCTGGCGCCGAGCGGGGTGCCGTCGCTGGATGCGCTGAAGACGGAATTTACCGAAATTCGCGCGGCGATCGACGCGGCCGGAATCCTCAAGAGCGATGACGGGCTGATGGGCCGGCTGATGAAGAGCGCCGGTTCGGTGGTCAGCGTGCGCCGCACCGGGCCGGTGGCGGGAACCAGCCCTTCGGCCGTCGCCTCGCGCATCGCCGATTATCTGGACAAGGGCAAGCTGGCTTCGGCGATCCAGGAAGCCGGCGGCTATGGCGGGCCGGCATCCGACCGGGTCGCCGCCTGGGCCAAAAAGGCCGACGCCCGGCTGCAGGCCGAAGGCTTCGCCGCCGATGCGATGAGCCAGGCCATGGCCGTTGCTGAGCAGGGATAGGGAACATGATCCGACTTCTGTTTTTCTTTCTGATCGTCGCGGGCTTTGCCGCCGGGGCGGTGTGGCTGTCCGATCAGCCCGGTTCTCTCAGCCTGAACTGGAGCGGCTATGAAATCCGCATCACCCTGCTGGGGGCGGTGATCGTGGCGGTGATCGGGTTTTCGATTCTCTATGCGGTGCTGCGGTTGATCGGCGTGGCGGTGCGCGCGCCGGCCAATGCGGCCAAATCGATGCGCCTGCACCGGCGCGAAAAGGGGCTGGAGGCGCTGTCCGGCGGGCTGATCGCGGTCAGTTCCGGGCATGTGAAGCTGGCCGACAAGCTCAGCGCCAAGGCGCGCAAGCTGATGCCGGGCGAGCCGATGACCCTGTTGCTGCAGGCGCAGGCGGCCCAGCTCAAGGGCGATGCGAAGGCCGCCGGGCAGGTTTACCGCGCCATGCTGGAAGGGGAGAAGACCCAGACCCTCGGCCTGCACGGGCTGTTCAACGAGGCGCGGCGCATGGGCGACAATCAGGTGGCGATGGTGATCGCGGAACGGGCGGTGGATGTCGAGCCGGATTCGCCCTGGGCAACCCCGGCATTGATGGATCTGCAGGCCGCCGAGGGCGACTGGATCGCCGCCGGGCAGAGCCTGGAGCGCAAGAAGCGGTACAAGCTGATCGACAAGGCCGGCGGCCGGCGGCAGCAGGCGGTGCTGCTGACGGCGCAGGCGATGGAAACCGAGGACCAGACGCCGGAAAGCGCGCTGGACATGGCGCTGAAGGCGCACAAGCTGGCCCCCGATCTGGTGCCGGCGGCGGTGATCGCCGGGCGGCTGCTGTCCGGCAAGGGCCGGATCGCCAAGGCGGCCAAGGTGCTGGAAAAAACCTGGAAGCAGTGCCCGCATCCCGATATCGCCGATATCTATGCCCATATGAAACTGGGCGACAAGCCCCAGGCGCGTCTGAAACGGGTGCGGTTCCTGGTGCATAACAATCCGGACCATCTCGAGGCGGGGCTGGCGCTGGCCAATGCGGCGATCGGCGCCCAGGACTGGAAACTGGCGCGCAGCGCGCTCGAGCCGCATCTCGGCGAAGCGACGCGGCGGGTATGCTCGGCCATGGCCGAGATCGAGGATGGCGAGTTCGGCGATAAGGGCCGGGTGCGCGAGTGGCTGTCGCGGGCGTTGCGGGCCAAGGCCGACCCGATGTGGATTGCCGACGGGGTTGCCTCGCCGGTCTGGGCGCCGGTATCACCGGTCACCGGCAAGCTCGATGCGTTTGTGTGGAAAGTGCCGCCGGCCAGCCTGCCCGGACCGGAGCGGGACGAGGACGGGGAGATCGATCTCAACCCGGAGCCGGAGGGCACAGACGGGGCCGAGGCGGCGCGTCTGCCAGGGCCTAAGGACGAGGCACCCGAGCCCGGCAAGGACGGGGAGCATGCGGAGGACGCCAAGGTGATCGAGGCCGAACCGGCCGAGCCTGCCAAACCGGCCGAACCGCCCAAGACGTCCGAGCCGGCGCCGCGCCAGGAGGCATCGGAGCCCGCACGCAAAAAGGCCGAGACCACGCAATATACCGGGCGGGTCGATGTGGTGCTGCCGCAGCCCGACGATCCGGGGCCGCCCGGAGATGATGTGGAGATGCCGGGCCAGCCGGGCTATCGGCTCTATAGCTGAGCCGTCATCTTACGCCCATAAGGCGGCGCCCGCCGGCTACATATTGCTCATTTTCAGCACCGGCAGCGCGCCGCGCGCGGCACCGAGAATGGCGCCGCCGGTTTTCTGCTGCAGCAGCAGGGCAAAGCCGTCATAGCCGGACTGGCTGAGGGCGCTTTTGGACAGGTCGATGGTTTTCATGGCGCCGTCCCACATGCCGGCCGGGGTCATCTCCCGCACCACATTGTGATAGGTGATCTTGCGGCCGCGGTTTTCGCCGCGGGTGATCTTCACTTCGACCGAGGACTGATAGAGCACCAGCCACAGTGTGGCCTGCCGGTCCGTGAGGGCGTCCGGCGCCTTGCCGAGGGTGACGGTGAGCTTGTCGCCGGTCTCTGTGATCTGGACCGGCACATGTATGGGGCGCAGCTTTTTCGAGGTTGAGGCGATGCGGCTGTCGATCTGGCTTTTGCGGCTGCCGACCGCATGGGTGATGCCGTTGATGATCACTTGCGGTGTGTAGACATTGCGATCGGCGCGGGCCACGGCATAGGCGCGCTGGCGGCGGGAATAGGCCGGCTTGGCCAGGGTGTCCTTCCAGCCCAGATAGTCCCAATAGTCGACGGCATAGGTCAGGGCCACCAGGCCGGGCTGCTTGCTGAATTCGCCCATCAGGGCGTCGGCCGGCGGACAGGACGAGCAGCCCTGGCTGGTGAACAGCTCGAGCACCGAGACATTGCCGGGGGCCGGATCCGAGGCGGATGCGGGCGCCGCGAACAGGAACAATAATATGGGCACGCAGGCCAGGAAGCGCGAGGCTGGCATCAGGGTTTCCTGTTGTTCGTGAGCCGGGGCCAAGCATGGCGGCCCGGGAATTGGCCAAGCATAGGATTGCCGCGCTTCACAGGCCAGTCAATTCCAGGTGAAGTGAATGTCAGAAGCCATATTTTCCGCCCGTTTTCCGCCCGTTTTCCACCCGTTCGCCGCCGAACCTGGGCAATTCATCAGGTCCTTAGCCTATAGGGGCCAGAACAGCATGATGGCCGGCACCGCCACCACGATCACCAATATTTCGAGCGGCAGGCCCATGCGCCAGTAATCGCCGAAGCGATAACCGCCGGGGCCCATGATCAGGGTGTTGTTCTTGTGGCCGATCGGGGTGAGGAAGGCGCAGGAGGCGGCGACGGCGACGGTCATCAGAAAGGGGTCCGGATTGACGTGCAATCGCTGGGCGATATCGACGGCAATCGGCGCGGTGATGACGGCGGTGGCGGTGTTGTTCATCACATCTGACAAAGTCATGGTGATCACCATCAGCAGGGTGAGCACCACCACCGGGGAATAGCCCTCGGAGAGCTGCACGATAGAACCGGCGATCAGCGCGGTGCCGCCGGTGGAATCGAGCGCGCCGCCAATGGGAATCATCGAACCCAATAGCACGATCACCGGCCATTCGACCGAGGTGTAGACCTGGCGCAGCGGCACGATGTTCAACAAAACATAGAGCGCCACCACCCCGGCCAGGGCCACCGGCAGATAGACAAGGCCGAAACTGGCCAGCAGGATGGCGGCGGCGAACAGGCCGGAGGCAATGAGCGCCTTGTCGCGCTGGATCATCTGCACGCCGCGCTCCTTCAGCGGCAGGGCGCCGAGCCAGGCGGCGATATCGTCGAGGCGCTCATCGGGGCCGAGCAGCAGCAGGATATCGCCGGGCAGAATCTCCAGCTTGCGCACCTGTTCGCGGAAGTTCCGGCCCTGGCGCGAGACGCCAAGCAGGGTGATGCCGTGGCGGTATTGCAGGCGCAGCGACAGGGCGGTGCGCCCCTCGATGCGCGCGCCCTCGGGCACCACCACTTCCAGCAGGCTCATATCCTCGGATGCGGTGAAGCCGCCCGGTTTGCCGCCGCGCTGATAGTCGAGCTTCATGGCGCCGGCAAAGCTTTCCAGCGCCTCGGGCAGGGCTTCGACCACCAGGATGTCGCCCTTGCGGATTTCCTCGCGCCGGGCCTGTCCGGGCAGGCGCTTGCCGCGCCGCACCAGGCCGATCACCGAGACATTCTTGTCGTCGGCCTCGTCGTCGAGCTCCCGCACTTTGCTGCCGATCAGCACCGATTTTTCGGTGACGTGCAATTCGGCGGTATAGGCGCCGATATCCATCAATTCGCTGCCGGAATTGCGGCTCTTGCGCTCAGCGGGGATCAGGCGCCAGCCGATGGTGGCGACGAAGATCACCCCGGCCAGGGCGCAGACGGCGCCGACGGGGGTGAAATCGAACATGCCGAAGCTCGCCCCTTCGGTGCGGGCGCGGAACTCGGCAATGATGATATTGGGCGGGGTGCCGATCATGGTGACCATGCCGCCGAGAATGGAGGCGAATGAAAGGGGCATCAATGTGAGGGCGGGGCTGCGGCCGGCCTTGGCGGCAGCCTGCATGTCCACCGGCATCAGCAGGGCCAGCGCCGCCACATTGTTCATCACCGCCGAGAGAATCGCCGATATGCCGGCCATGGCGGCGATATGGCCGCTGAGGCTCTTGGCCATATTGGAGACATAATGGCCGATCAGTTCCACGGCGCCGGAATTGGACAGCCCGCGGCTGACGATCAGCACCAGGGCGATGATGATGGTGGCCGGGTGGCCAAAGCCGGAAAAAGCCTGGTCCTTGGGCACCAGGCCGAGCAGGATGGCAATGATCAGGGCGATGAAGGCGACAAGGTCATAACGCCAGCGCCCCCAGATCAGAAACACGAACACCAGAAATAAAAGCCCGAACAGAAGCATCTGATCCGTGGTCATGCCCGCCCTTTCAAAAGCCGCGATTGAAAAACCGCCCCATGGATAGCCCAATTGCCGGCCCGGGTCCAACCCCCGGCGCGGGGCGCGGGGGGATAAACAGGCAGTTGCAAAGCCCCGGGGAACAGGTTATCTGTTCGCCAATGGGCCGGGCGATGCGCCGGGCCGCCAAATGCCGCTTTAGCTCAGTTGGTAGAGCACATCATTCGTAATGATGGGGTCGCGTGTTCGAGTCACGCAAGCGGCACCATTTCCCCTATGCAGAATCCATTCCGTTCACTGGTGTTTTGGCCTCGCCACCCCAGGCTCACGCACGTGGGGCGACAGAAGGGGTCATGGGTATCGGTTAAGGTGGGATAGCTATTTCAACCTAACTTACTGCCATTCATGGATTAGCATTGTCATGTTGAAAGGTTCTTATGAGAATTGACCAGACGCACGACGCTGCATGATGGGCATTTGTCTTTGTAACGGTTGATGATGCCTTTGCGGCTTAAAGGCCTGTTTATGTGATTCACCGTGTCAAATTCATACCCCAAAGCAAGTTCGATGCATTTATCGCAGATTGGGTGGTTGCGGCTGTTAATGTATCCCAACACATGATGCTTTTTGCTCTTGCCCATTTGCGAAAATCTCCCACTAGAATCAGATCCTATCAGGTTCTGATAAGGCACATCCTGAGTCAATCATCTTGACGAACAATGTCACATTGGTTCACCTAATGGTGGTGGTGAATTACCACTTGTTTCAGGGGCATTTGGGTGATGAATATCAAGGCGCATGAAGAGCTTAAAGGGCTGATCTGGGATATCGCCAATCGGCTAATAGGCCCCTATCGTCCGCCACAACACCGAACGGCCCCATTCTTCCCTTGAGCGCAAAACGCCAAAGGAAGCATATTGGCAAGGACGAAATCAGAAATTGGCGGCATGAGACTTAACCCGGATACACCTTAACAACGCCGCTAACATGTCCGGAAAACCAGAACCACTTCAGGATGCCGGGTGGGAGGCATAGCCTTGATCACTGCCGACCAAATTCAACAAAGAATGATCAAGGAAGTTTTCGATCAACCCGTTTTGGATAACAACATACGGGGTTATTGGTGTGAGTACATGATTGCCGAAGCGCTAGGCCCCGAATGCCGAGCGGTTGGTGGTGCATGGCATCCTTGGGATTTGCAAATCGGGGATGAAAGAGACACCTTCCCGAAGCGCATAAGAATACAAGTCAAGAATAGCGCGCGGCTCCAGACGTGGAATATCAAAACGGGCAAACTTTCAGCCTGTCAGTGGGATTTGAAATTCAGGAAGAGGCCTGATTATTTCAGGAATGACAACCCGGATGTCTCTTGTGAGAAATCAGGGTTCATGTGTGACTTATACATCTTGTGTCTCCATGATGAGGGCGACATAAGCCGCGCTAATCAACTCGATCCTGCCCAATGGAAATTCTTCCTTCTACCCGTAATTGGCCCCAAGAAGGCCATCACAGATAGTGAATTTCGTTGGGCGTCTGAGAAACTGGAGAATACGGGTAAAGTGGCGACCCTGCAGAGGAGACCAGGAACGCTAGAGGAAGGCATTCGAGGTAGGCGTCCGATCGCTCCAATTGCAGTTTCAGAGCTTACTGTGCAGGCAATCTATGGCTCTCTGGGATTAGATAAGCCCTGACGATATATCTCTTGATTTGGTGGTGTTGCTCAGAGGGGGTGGGTCTTGAATTTCGATCATATTATCCAAATGCACGGGTTCAATCCGGCAGATTTCCGCCTTGTCCGCCATGGACCTGTGGAGATCGATCCTCTCGATACTTTTCGTCATGATCGCGCGCTGTTCGAAGCCTACCAGGCTTTCCAAATAGAGGGGCGGTTTAAGAATGCAAAATATATTGCTTGCTTTGCCCCGCATCACGGCACGCAAGCTCTATTCCTTGGAGTCTGGCGTATTGATGGAGAGGTTAGGCCGCACAGTCGCGCTCCTGAATCCCAACTTGCTCTGGTAGAGAGGTTTAATTGGCCGCCGGAGGGGAGTTACTACACCCTTACTGAGCTGGAGGCCTTCAAGGAGCTGTCCACACGTCTCGTGATTGATTGGGGAAAAGCCGCTGTGTCATGGGTGCAGAAAAATACATCTAAATCTGTTGTTGCGATCTTTCCGCCCCATTCCATCGCAGAGTTTGAGAGTTACGCAGCCACTCTTCTCATGAGAGAGGACCTGGTTGAGATGAGCCGAAATCCAACCAATAACCACACATGGCATCGTGCTTTAAGATCCGTCAATGGCATCTACTGCATCACGGATATGCGGAATGGCCGTAATTATGTGGGTTCGGCCTATGGAAAAGACGGTATCTGGGGGCGGTGGTCCGACTATGCCGAGAATGGCCATGGTGGAAATAAATTGCTTTTAGAGCTTATTGAAAAAAAACCAGATGCGGTCGACCATTTGCAATTCAGCATTCTTGAAATTCTACCGGCGAACAGTACTGCCGATGATGCTGTCGCGAAAGAAAATCTCTGGAAGCAGAAGCTTGGCTCACGCATTGGTGGCTATAATGATAACTGACCAGTCACTGCAATCCGCACCAATTGGGGCTGGAAATTACCGCTTGTGATCTATTATCTTCCGAGAAAACTCAGGATTGAATAGTGTTGTTATGACGGATTTTTTATCTGACGATACAAATGAGGCTTCATACAGACGTTGCTTTCGTGATCCGATCCCTGAGATTTTTGATGCGGCAAGGTATTTGGACGCAGCCGTTTCTGCACATTTGGCGGGGCAGAATGGAATAGCGGAAGAGCTTATAAAGCTCGCCGATATGTCTGAAATCAGAGAGTGGACGGAATCGATCTGGGGCAGCAAAAGCCCCTATGTAAAGTTCAGAGAAGTGCTCAATTCTCCACCTGTGCTCTCAAGAGATCAACGCATTGAAGTTCGTATGCCAACGGAGGCAGAGAAAAGCCATCTGCATGAACGAGACGGGTATCATTGCCGATTTTGCGGCATGCCTGTCATACGAAAAGAGATCCGTGTCGCCTTAAAAAAGCTGTACCCAAATGCGTTGCTCTGGGGGCGGAGGAATATCGAGCAGCATGCAGCTTTTCAGGCGATGTGGCTGCAATATGATCATTTGCTTCCGCATTCGAGAGGGGGGAGCAATGAATTGGACAATATCGTTATCACTTGCGCCCCTTGTAATTTCGGGCGCATGGATAAGCTGATGGAAGAGGTGGGAATCGCTGATCCGCGGGATTGGGAACCCGTAAGATCGTCATGGGATGGTCTGGAACGTCTGGTGAATTTCCAGCAACATCGCTGAGCCGTTGCAGCGCGAGGGTTTTAAAGCCTGGGCTTGAGATATCCGTTATCTGGTCAACGCTGTGGTATGCCTACCGAAAGTGACCAACTGCTCAAAAGATATCAGGAAAGTTCGCGGGATCATCACCTCGCCGAGCCTCCGGCCTCCCCTCTTGAATCCATTCTCCGGCGCTAGAGTTCCCGCTCGATGGCTTTTAGCAGCCGGAAGCGCAAGGATCCCTTGCGGCCGCCCAGCGCGATCACGAACCGCACCCGGCCATGGCGTGTGGTGGCGGCGAAACCGGCGAGGGTGGAGACATCGGACAGGGTGCCGGTCTTGTAGCGCGAGCCGGCGCGGGTCTTGCGCAGCAGTTCGGCATGGGGGCCAAACAGTTTCAGCAGTTTGGCAAGGCCGCGCGCCGTGAAGCGGTTGCGGCGGCTGATGCCGGAGCCTTCCGCCAGACGAATGGCCTTGGAAAGACCGTGCCGGGCCAGCAGCTTGTTCGCGACCTTTTGCGATTTCTTCAGGCTGACCGGGGCGCCGAGGCGGTGGGCGCCCAGTTCCAGAAACACCTGATTGGCGATGTAATTGTTAGAGCCGAGCAGCAATTGCTGCAGAATCTCCGACAGGGGGCGCGATTGATGGTGCACATAGACGGGCTTCAGCCCGGCCGGCACGGCGCCGAGGGTGATCTTGCCCTTCAAGGGCGCGCCGGCTTGTTTCAGAAAGGCGGCCAGCAGCTCGCCGGCATAGCGCACCCCCAGTTCGGGCTTTTCCTGCACCAGGCTGATGCGGCTCCTTCCCTTGCGCCCTCGAGCGCGGAACTGGGCGATGGCCAGCGGGGTGATCGGGGTCTGCTTTTCGGCGGAACGGACCGTATTGCCGCGCCGCACCGCGTGGATGGTGTTGAAATTGACCGCCAGGGCGGAGTTCAGCGCATTATAGGCCTTGCCGTTGTGTTCGATGCCTGGCAGATGGAGGTCTTTGGGGTAATAGCCCGCATCGATCACCATGGCGGCAAGCGGCTTTTTGCCGATGGCGGTAACGAGCTTCGGGGCCAGCAGCGCCAGTTCTTCGGAGATCAGAAACGGATCGCCGCCGCCGCGCACATAAAGCACCCTGTCCGCACCGAGGTAAAACCGGGTCTTGAAGCGATAATCGCCGCCCAGCACTTCCATTGCCAGCCACGCGGTGACGATCTTGGTGACGGAGGCCGGCACAAAGGGCCTGTCCGCATTCCGGGCCACCAGCTCGCGGCCTTTCGCGTCCATGACGAACACCAGCCCCGAGGGCGCCAGGGCGCGGATTTTCTCGGCCGCACCGGCCCGGGCCGGGGCAGGCAGCAGCAGGAGGATGCAGAAGGCGGCAAACCAACGGGGCGACATGGCGGTTTCCTTGCAGGCATGAATGGGTTCGAGGGGCCATATTATCCGGTTTTGCGCGCCGCGCCAGCCGGATTGCGGGGGTTTGGCGATGGTCCCGCCGTCGCCGCAATGCCCTACGGGGTGATTTCCGGGTTGATTCTGCCCCCCTGCTTCTGGCAAGTGAAAACGAGCGATAAGGAAAAAGCGCGCGTGAGGAGTGAGTGTTCATGAGTACCGATCCTGCCTGGCTTGCCCGGCACAGCAGATCCACCCTGGCGCGGCTGATGCCGCGGCTCGAAGAGCGGTTTGCCGACAAGGTGGATGACGGCGAGTGGCAAGGCTATGTGCAGCGTTTCCACGGCCATTTCCCGCGCCTCTTCGCTTCGCTGCATCAGCTCTACGGCCATCATTATGATTTCTTCTATCATCTGGAGGATATCGCGGTGACGGCCACGAGGATGTGGCTGGCGCGGCCCGACGAGTTGAAAGCGCTCGATGCCACAAGGCTGACCGACCCGGGCTGGTTCCAGTCCAACCGCATGCTGGGGGCCATGTGCTATGTGGACCTGTTCTCGGGCGATCTTGCCAGCCTCAGGGACAATATCCCCTATCTGACCGAGCTCGGCGTCACCTATCTGCATCTGATGCCGCTGTTCAAGGCGCCGGAGGGCGACAATGACGGCGGTTATGCGGTCAGCAGCTACCGGGAGGTGGATGCGGAGCTGGGGACCATGGAGGAACTGACCAGCCTCGCCACCGACCTGCATCATCACGGCATCAGCCTGTGCCTCGATTTCGTGTTCAACCATACTTCGGATGAACATGAGTGGGCGCGAAAAGCCCTGGCCGGGGATCAGGATTATCAGGATTATTACCGGATGTATCCCGACCGCACCGAGCCCGATGCCTTCGAGAAAAGCATCCCCGAGGTGTTCCCGGACGAGCATACCGGCTGTTTCACCTATCGCAGCCGCATCCGCAAATGGGTGTGGACCACCTTCCACAATTACCAGTGGGATCTCAATTACCAGAATCCGTCGGTGTTCAACCGCATGGCTGAGGAGATGTTCTTCCTGGCCAATCAGGGGGTTGATATCCTGCGCCTCGATGCGGTGGCTTTTGTGTGGAAGCGCATGGGCACCAATTGCCAGAACCTGCCCGAGGCGCACACCATCATCCAGGCGTTCAATGCGCTGGCCAGCATCGTGGCGCCGGCCATGGTGTTCAAATCCGAGGCGATCGTGGCCCCGGATCTGGTGGCCGGCTATATCGGCAGCGACGAGTGCCCGCTCTCCTATAACCCCAATCTGATGGCCCTGCTATGGAATGCGCTGGCCACCCGCGAGGTCGGCCTGCTGCGCCATGGGCTCGGCAAGCGCTTCTCGATGCCCGAAGGCTGCGCCTGGGTGAATTATATCCGCTGCCATGACGATATCGGCTGGGCGTTCTCCGACGACGATGCGCGCGAGGCCGGGGTTACCCCCCAGGAACACCGGCGGTTTCTGACCGCGTTCTTCACCGGTCGCTTTGACGGCAGTTTCGCCAAAGGGCTGCCCTTTCAGGAGGACCCGGAGACGGGCGAGGCGCGCATCTCGGGCACCACGGCCTCCCTGTGCGGCCTGGAGAGCGCCCTGGAGCAGAAGGACGACCATGAAATAGAAATGGCGATCCGCCGCATCCTGCTGCTGCACGGGATCATCATGACCATTGGCGGCATTCCCCTGCTTTA
This sequence comes from Hyphomicrobiales bacterium, assembly GCA_002869085.1. Classification (GTDB taxonomy): domain Bacteria; phylum Pseudomonadota; class Alphaproteobacteria; order Rhizobiales; family BM303; genus BM303. The sequence goes on from PKTQ01000236.1 coordinate 15,356, forward strand.
TCTCGGCGATGAGGTCGGGGTGCTCAACGACTATGCCTATGAGCAGGATCATGAAAAGCAGGGCGATACGCGCTGGGTGCACCGGCCGCGCTTCGACTGGGAGCGGGCCGAGCAGCGCCGCGATGCGGAGAGCGTGCCGGGCCGGATCTTCACCGGGCTGCTGCGGCTGGTGCAGGTGCTGCAGAAAACCCTCGCCTTCACCCAATCGGATACCGAGATCATCAATGCCGGCAATGAGCATGTGTTCGGCTATTTCCGCCATCACGGCGATCAGAGCGTGCTGATTCTGGCCAATTTCACTGAAGCCGAACAATCGGTTTCGGGCAAGCAATTGCGGCTGCTGGGCTGCGAGCGCACCTTCACCGACCTGATGGGCGGCAAGACCATCATCGCCACCCGGCAATTGGTGATGGAGCCCTATCAGTTCATGGTGCTGACGGGAATCAGTTGATCTGGCGGGCATTTAGCGCCAGGCCGCAGGCAACTCCCGGTCCCCTTTGTCATATGCATGTAACAGAGCGCCTGTAGAAAGGGCGACAGAGCGAAAATGTAACCGTTTACATTTTGGCCTGATCGTGTATGATCGGGACCAATAAGAAGAATGAAGACTTAAGGGGAGTTTTAGGATCGTGGCGACGATCAGAGATGTCGCACAGCGCGCGGGCGTTTCCGTGGCTACCGTGTCCCGTCTGTTGAACGGGACCGGAAAGGTACGCGAGAAAACCGCCGAGCGCGTACACAAGGCGATCCGCGATCTCAGTTTTCGCCCCAATGCGCTCGGGCGCAGCCTCTCGACCTCCCAGACCCAGTCAATTGGCGTGGTGATCCCGTCCATGTCCAATCCGGTGTTCGCCGATGCGGTCGCCGGCATCAATGACGAGGCGCGGACGCGCGGCTACACCCTGATGTTCACCTCCACCGATTACGACCGGGACGAGGAATTGCGCGCCGTCTCCAATCTGCTCGACTATCAGGTCGACGGCCTGATCCTGACGGTGGCCGACCCGGAACACAGCCCGGTTCTCGACATGCTGGACGAGACCGGCCTTCCCTATGTGTTGATCTATAACCAGCCGACAGATGAGAAGCGCCCGACCGTCACCATCGAAAATGTCGCGGCCGGCCGCGAGGCGGCCGATGCGCTGGCCGGGCTCGGCCATGTTCATACCGGCATGGTGTCGGGGCTGTTCGCGGCCTCGGACCGCGCCAAGGCCCGGCGCGAGGGCTTCGAGCTCAGCATGGCCCGGCGCGGCTATCCGGCGCCGATGATCGTCGAGGTCGATTATGTGGATCTCGACGTGCACACCAGGCTGGCCGCGATTCTGGACGGCCCGGACCCGGCGCCGACCGGCCTGTTCTGCTCTAATGATCTGCTGGCCATTTCGGTGATCGGCGCCCTCAGACAATTGGGCCGAAAGGTGCCAAAGGACATTTCGGTCATCGGTTTCGACGGTATTGCTGTCGGAACCCATCTGCATCCCACCCTTGCCACGGTCGTTCAACCGTCGCGGGAGATGGGACAGACTGCGACCCGGCTGCTGCTGGATCGCCTCGCCGGTAAGGAGACCCCCGCAAAGGTGATCCTGCCGCACACACTTCGCCTTGGAGAATCGGTGGGACCCGTCACCAAACAAAGCCCCACCGACCTCCAGGAACCTTTCCAACCCGCGCACAGGAGACCTGCATCATGATAGGAAAAGCTCTGAAGACTCTGGCCATAGGAACGGTCCTAATGGCTACATTAGGATGGCAACAAGCACAAGCTGCGGATGCAATTTGCTACAATTGCCCGCCGCAATGGGCCGACTGGGCCACCCAGTTGAAAACCATCAAGAAGCATCTGGGCTATGAGATCCCCCATGACAACAAGAACTCCGGTCAGACCCTTTCGCAATTGCTGGCCGAAAAAGCCAGCCCGGTAGCCGATGTGGCCTATTACGGCGTGTCCTTCGGCATCCAGGCGGCGCAAAAAGGTGTGGTCGAGGCCTATAAGCCGGCCCATTTCGACGAAATCCCCGAGGGCCTGAAAGACCCGGATGGCAAATGGTTCACCATCCATTCCGGCACGCTGGGCTTTTTCGTCAATGTGGACGCGCTGGGCGGCGCTCCGGTTCCGACCTCGTGGAAGGATCTGCTGAAGCCCGAATATAAGGGCATGGTCGGCTATCTCGACCCGTCTTCGGCCTTTGTCGGCTATGCCGGCGCGGTGGCGGTCAACCGGGCGATGGGCGGCAGCCTCGACGATTTCGGTCCGGGCATCAAATTCTTCAAGGATCTGGCCAAGAACGATCCGATCGTTCCCAAGCAGACCTCCTATGCCCGGGTGCTGTCGGGTGAGATTCCGATCCTGTTCGATTACGACTTCAACGCCTATCGGGCCAAATACAAAGACAAGGTCAATGTGGTGTTCGTGATCCCGGCCGAAGGCACGGTGGTGGTGCCCTATGTGATGAGCCTGGTGAAAAACGGCCCCCATCCGGACAAGGGCAAGAAGATCCTCGATTTCATCATGTCCAATGAAGGGCAGAAAGTGTGGGCCAATGCCTTCCTGCGCCCCGTGCGCGCTTCGGCCATGTCGAAGGAAGCCGCCGCGAAGTTCCTGCCGGCGGAAGACTATGCCAGGGCCAAGCCGGTGGATTACGGCAAAATGGCCGCGGTGCAGAACGCCTTTAAAGAGCGCTATCTGAACGAAGCGCGCTAGGGCGCAACGAAATAGCGGGGCGGCGGGTGTCGCCGCCCCCATTCAAACCGGGAGCACAGCGCGATGGATCGCCGCGAATATCCTAAATTCTTCCTGCTCATCCTGCCGGCGGCGGTGGTGTTCATCGCCTTCTTCATCATCCCCATGGTGCGCCTCGCGGTGGTGGGCGGCAGCGGCGAGCTGGGCCTTGCCGCCTATATGTCATTCATTACCACGCCGCGCCATCTGGAAAGCATGATCGCCACGGTGCTGCTGTCGTTCAGCGTCACTCTGGCGGCGCTGGCGATTTCGACCGCCTCGGGGCTGTTTCTGGTCCGGAACCGGTTCATGGGGCGCGAGACGCTGATTTCCATGCTGACCTTTCCGCTGGCTTTCCCCGGGGTGGTGATCGGCTTTCTGGTCATCATGCTGGCCGGACGCCAGGGGCTGATCGGCGAGGTCACCAAAGCGCTCACTGGTAGCAAGATGGTGTTCGCCTATTCGATGACCGGCCTGTTTATCGGCTATCTCTATTTTTCGATCCCACGGGTGATCCTGACCATCATGGCGGCGGCCGAGAAACTCGACCCGGCGCTGGAGGAAGCGGCGCGCTCGCTGGGCGCCGCGCCGTGGCGGGTAATCAAGGATGTGGTGCTGCCGGCGCTGCGGCCGGGGCTGATCGCCTCGGGGGCGATCTGCTTTGCCACCTCGATGGGGGCGTTCGGCACCGCCTTTACCCTGGCGACCAATATCGATGTGCTGCCGATGACCATCTATACCGAATTCACCCTCAACGCCAATATCGCCAGCGCCGCCAGCCTGTCGATCATTCTCGGTCTGGTGACCTGGGTGGCCCTGTTCATCGCGCGTAGCCTTTCCGGCTCTACGGTGGCGGCTTCAGGTTAGGAGGAAGAAGATGCAACGCAGATGGCTGTTCTGGCTGCAATTGGGCTTCACCCTGCTGGTGTGCGCCTTCCTGATCGTGCCGGTGATCCTGTCGGTGCTGGCCGGGGTAACTGAGAATTTCTTTTTCGGCGTGAAAAGCGGGCTGACCCTGCGCTGGGTCGGCGAGGTTTGGGGGCTTTACGCGGACACCATTTATCTGTCCCTGCTGATCGCCGTGGCCTGCCTGGCGGTGACCCTGCTGATCGGGGTGCCGGCGGCCTATGTGCTGGCGCGGATGGGCGGGCGCCTGTCGCGACTGATCGAGGAGACCATCGTGCTGCCGGTGGCGGTGCCGGGGCTGGCGATCGCGCTGGCCTTGATCATCATGTATGGCGGCTACCGGGATTTCCGGGCCAGTTGGCTGTTCATCCTGGTCGGCCATGTGCTGTACACGCTGCCCTTTATGGTGCGCTCGGTGCTGGCGGTGCTGTCCTCAATGAATTTCCGTGAGCTGGAGGAGGGGGCGGCCAGCCTCGGCGCCTCGTTCTGGCACCGGTTGTGGACCATCGTCATCCCCAATGCCAAACAGGGCATATTGGCCGGATCGCTGATGGTGGTGACCCTGTCGGTGGGCGAGTTCAACCTGACCTGGATGCTGCACACCCCGGTCACCAAGACCCTGCCGGTGGGGCTCGCGGACAGCTATGCCTCAATGCGCCTGGAAATCGCCAGTGCCTATACGCTGGTGTTTTTCGTGATGATCGTGCCGCTGCTGATCGCCATGCAAATGGCCTCGCGCGACAATCGACCCAAAAAAGTGGCGGAAGAAGATCTGCCAGAATTGCGGAGACAACAGACATGACCAGCCAGACCACCGCCGTCAGCGTGATTTCCTGCGCCAAGACCTTCCCCGACGGCACCCGTGCCCTGGAACCGATGGACCTGGAAGTGGCCGGCGGCGAGACCGTCGTGCTTCTGGGCCCATCGGGCTGTGGCAAGACCACACTGCTGCGCATCATCGCCGGGCTGGAGATGCCCGACAAGTCGGGGCGGGTGCTGTTCAATGGCGAGGACGTGACCACGAAGCTGATCGAGAAGCGCAATGTGGGCATGGTGTTCCAGTCCTATGCCCTGTTTCCCAATATGTCGGTGCGCGACAATGTGGCCTATGGCCTGAAGGTGCGCAAATCGGCCCGGTCCGAGATCGAGGGCCGGGTCTCGGAAATGCTGGAAATGATGCATATCAACGATCTGGCCGACCGGCGGATCGACCAATTGTCCGGCGGGCAGCGTCAAAGGGTGGCGCTGGCGCGGGCCATTGCGGTGCGCCCGCGGGTGCTGCTGCTCGACGAGCCGCTAACGGCGCTTGATGCCTTGCTGCGCGACCGGCTGCGGGTGGAGATCGACACCCTGCTCAGGAGCCTCGGGATCACCGCGATCTATGTCACCCATGACCAGGCCGAGGCGATGGCGCTGGGTGATCGCATCGTGGTGATGAGCAAGGGCAAGATTGCCCAGATCGGCACCCCGCGCGATATCTATTACAAGCCGCAGAACGAGTTTGTGGCCGATTTCATCGGCACGGTGAACCGCCTCAGGCGGTCCGATGTGCGGCAACTGACCGGGATGGAGGGCGAGCATATTCTGTTCCGGCCCGAGGATGCGGAGATCGCTCCGCCGGATGAGGCCCATTTCACCGGGCGGGTCAGCTCGGCCTTCTTCCTCGGAGACCGGACCCGGCTGGTGCTGGATGGGGTCGGCGAGGCGCCGGTGGTGATCGAAAGCCCGATGCGCGAGGTGTTCAATGTGGGGGCGCAAATTCCGATCCGTATCCGCCCCGAGGGCATCATGACCCTGCCGGCCGGGGAAGGGGATGCTTAGCCCATGCTGTTGGCACAACTCACCGACATGCACATCAAGGCGGATGGGCGCTGGGCCTATGGCAAGGTGGACACGGTCGGATATTTGCAAAAAGCCATTGACCATGTGAACCGGTTCCGGCCGAAAATCGATGCGGTGATCCTGACCGGCGACCTGACCGACCGCGGCGGCCCGCGCGAATTCGAAGAATTGCGCCGGCATCTGCAGGATCTGGCGATTCCCTGGTTCCCGGTGCCGGGCAATCACGACCGCCGGGATATGATGCGCGAGGCCTTCGCCGATCATGCACAGATCGGCGCCTGCCGCGATTTCATCCAATATGCGGTCGATGATTTTCCGTTCCGGCTGATCGGGATCGATACCACCGAGCCCGGCAAGCCGTATGGCCATTTATGCGAAGCGCGCCTGGCCTGGCTCGATGCGTGCCTCGCCGCCGCGCCGGACAAGCCGACCCTGGTGTTTCAGCATCACCCGCCTTTCGAGACCGGTATCCATCATATGGATGTGCAGAATCTGCTTAATGGCGATGTGCTGATGGACCTGCTGGCCCGCCATCCCCAGGTCAGGCATGTGGCCTGCGGTCATGTGCACCGGCCGTGCGAGGTCACATTGCGGGGCATCGGCGTCAGCATCGCCCCCAATGGAGCGCATTCGGTCAGCCTCGACCTCGACCCCGAGGGGCCGTCTTCCTTCACCATGGACCCGCCCTCGCTGCGCCTGTTCAATCTGGATGCGGCGCGGGGGCGGGTGGTCAGCCATGTCAGCTATGTGGGTGAGTTTGACGGCCCATATCCGTTTTTCGATATGAGCGGCGCCCTGCTGGACTGATGCTGGTTATTTGGTGCCGTAGAGCCGGTCGCCGGCATCGCCGAGGCCGGGATAGATATAGCCCGATTCGGTCAGGTGGCTGTCGACGGCGGCGGTGATGATCGGCACATCCGGATGGGCTTCCTGAAACGCCTTGATGCCCTCGGGCGCGGCCAGCAGGCACAAAAAGCGAATGTCCTTGGCGCCGGTCTGCTTGATGCGGTCCACGGCGGCGATAATCGAATTGCCGGTGGCCAGCATCGGATCAACCGCAATGACGGTGCGGCGTTCCATGCCGTCGGGGAATTTGGCGTAATATTCCACGGGCTGCAAAGTGTCGTGGTCGCGATAGAGGCCGACATGGCCGACCCTGGCCGAGGGGATCAGATCCTGCAGCCCCTCAAGCAGACCATTGCCGGCCCGCAGCACCGAAACCAGCGCCAGCTTCTTGCCGTCCAGCTCCTTCTGGGTGGTGACGGCGAGGGGCGTGCGGATTTCGACTTCCTTCAGTTTCAGATCGCGCGTGGCCTCAAAGCCGAGCAGCAGGCTGAGCTCTTTCAGCAGGCGGCGAAAATTGGAAGTCGGGGTGGATTTCTTGCGCAGCAAAGTCAGCTTGTGGTGGACCAGCGGGTGGTTGATCACGGTGAGTGAGGACATGTCGGGCATCCGGATGCAGCTAGGGGTGGGTTGGGAAGGTCGCAAAAGCCTAGGCGATTATTGCCCTGTCTCCAAGGGGCTTGTGGCCGCCCCCCTCGCTCGATGGCGCGGGGGGCGGAGTGGGCGCGGCGCCTAGATATCCGCGTCCGGTTCGATATGGACCGTTTCTTTGGGCAGCACCAGGTTCAGCAGCACACCAGCCACGCCCGCGAGGCCGATGCCGGCCAGGGTGAAGCCGCCGCCGAAGGGGATCGACAGCCCACCGACGCCGATGACCAGAATCACCGACACGATGACCATATTGCGAGCATCGGTGAGCTCATTGCCGATCTTGGCGACCACATTGAGGCCGATAACGGTGATCATGCCGAACATCAGGATCATGATGCCGCCCATCACCGGCATGGGAATGGTGGAGAGCGCGCCGCTCAGCTTGCCGACAAAGGACAGGGCGATGGCGAACAGCGCCGCCCAGGTCATGATGGCCGGATTGAAGGCCCGGGTCAGGGTCACCGCGCCGGTGACTTCCGAATAGGTGGTGTTGGGCGGGCCGCCGAGCAGGCCGGCGGCGGTGGTGGCGAGGCCGTCACCCAGCATGGTGTTCTGGATGCCCGGGTCTTTCAGATAGTCTTTTTTGGTAACCCCGCTGATCGCCATGATATCGCCGAAATGCTCGATGGCCGGGGCAATGGCCACCGGGAGAATATACAGGATGGCGGCGAGATTGAACTCCGGCGCAACGAAGCCCGGCACCGCAAACCAGGGTGCGCTGGTCAGGGGTGCGAAATTGACCAGGCTCTGCCCGGTGATCGCGCCGAGTATGAGGGCGGTGACATAGCCGGCGATCACCCCGAAGATGATCGGGATCACCTTGATCAGCCCCTTGCCGCGAATGGCCAGCAGCATGGTGGTGCCCAGCGCCACAACGGCCATGATGAGAGAGATCCATTTCGGCATGATCTGGCTGTCTCCGGCGATGCCGGTGGCCATTTTGATGGCGATGGGGGCGAGCGCCAGCCCGATCACCATGATCACCGGGCCCACCACTACCGGCGGCAGGAAGCGGTGCAGGAAACCGCTGCCCCAGATGCGGATGGCGAAGCTGAGCACCACATAAAGCAGCCCGGCCACCGCCAGGCCGCCCATGGTGGCGGGGATGCCCCATGTCTTGACCCCGTAGATGATCGGGGCGATGAAGGCGAAGGACGAGGCCAGGAAAATCGGCACCTTGCCGCGGGTGACGATCTGGAAAATCAAGGTGCCTATGCCGGCGGTGAACAGGGCGACACTGGTGTCGAGCCCGGTCAGCAGCGGCACCAGCACCAGCGCCCCGAACGCCACGAACAGCATCTGTGCGCCCACCAATGCCTGGGTCGGCCTTAATTTATACTCCGTATCACTGAGATGATAGCTCATCCGCTTCTCCTTCATGTGGAACAGTCATTGCACGGCGTCCCCCAGCCGGCGGAGCCTTGTCCGGAAGGCCGGGCTTCTCACATCATTCGGGGAGCGTCAGACCGGGATGTTGCCCCAGGGGCGGCGCCCCCGCGGGGCGTCGGCCTTTCGTTTCAGCCCGGCAGCGGCGCGAAAGGATGGCGGCGAGCCGGGCCGGCTCAAGGCCCCGCGCTCCCTTATTCATCCATCATGCTGAATTCCGCCCGAAATCCGCCCGGACGGAGCTGCCCCCTTAAATTCAACTGCCGCCCTGGCAAAATGACTGCGAAGGCGGTCATTTTTTTCTAGCACCTGATGCGCTTTTGTCCACGGATATCCCGGTAATACTCACAGCTATCATTGGCAGGAGGCGGGGAAGGGGGCGCCGGCCGCTTGGAACGCAAAGACCGGCGGCGGGCGGGGG
>PKTQ01000160.1 GCA_002869085.1 Hyphomicrobiales bacterium
CCGATCAGCGGAGCGAGAATCCGGCCCACGTCCCAATCGGCCTTGTCCCGGGCCCAGTGAATGGTGATGCGCTCACGGGTCTCCTGATAATATTCAGCCTCCCCGGCCGAGATATTGCGAATGCCGAGCGAGACTAGCCTTAGGCGCGGCGCGTCGAGGCAGCGGCGCATGGCCGAAGCATGGGAATAGAACTCGCCCTCATAGCCGTCACGCAGATCGGCATGGGCATCGAAATGCAGCAGCGCCAGATCCGGCCATCTGTCAAGGAATGGCCGGATCGCGCCGGGGGTGATGGAGTGCTCGCCGCCCAGCACCAGCGGGAAGGCGCCGCTCTCCAGCGCCGCGCCGGTCATTGAGGCCAACAGATCGAGCGCGGCTTCGGTATTGCCGGGAATATCGGGCTCCGCCATGGTGCCGAGCTGAAACGAACGGATCGGCTCGCACCACAGCTCCTCGTCAAACAGCTCAACCTGATGCGAGGCCTCGATGATCGCCCGGGGGCCCCCTGCGGTGCCACCGCGCCAGGACACAGTATGCTCGAGCCCGAAGGGAATGATCACCGCCCGGGGGGCGCCGGCCGGCGGCGCGGCGTCCACAGGCCCCAGAAAGCCAGCGCCCGGCGCCATCATCTTCATCATCCGGCCGTCCCGAACAGGCGGGACAGGCGCTTTTCACCACGCGTCTTCCAGTGCCCCTCATGAAAGGCGCTGGAGGCCAGCAATGGCAACACGGTGGTGGCTTCGGCAAACACCATCTGCTCCTCCACAGGAGAGACCTTGCCCCAGGAACAGGCTTCTTTCAGAGTGGAGGAGGAACAGGCGCCGTCGCGCACATCCGCAACGGTGATCTGCACCGCGTATTTGTGCATCTCGACATTATCATGACCGAGGATTTCGGCGCACACCACCGTATCCTGGGCAAAATTCTTCGGCACGCCGCCACCGATCATCAACAGGCCGGTGGTGCCGGCCTCGACCTTGACATGGGTCAGCTCGCGAAAATCGGCCACGCTGTCGATCGAAACATAGGGCTTGCCGGCCTTTATCCGCCCGACCTGATGCTTGACGAGACCAAAGCCGGCCGAGCTGTCGGAAAAGGCCGGGCAGAAAATCGGCACATCCTTTTCATAGGCGAGCTTCACCAGGCTGTTGTCCTTCCTGCCGTGCCGGGTGAGGTAGCGGCCCATTTCCCGGATGAAGGCCCGGGAGGAATAATTGCCGGGGTCCAGATTGTCGGCGATGCCCCCGATGGCGAAATCGCAGTTCTGCAGGTCCTCCTCATCGATATAGGTGTCATAGATGCGGTCGATCATCTGGCGCCGCAGTTCATCGTCATCGACCGCGCCCTCGGCCTGATAATGTTTGAAGCCGAGCCCCTCGAAAAAATCCATATCGACGATAGAGGCACCGGTGGCCACCACGCAGTCGACCATGTCGTTGCGCACCAGATCGGCATAGAGGTCCATGCAGCCCCCCGCCGAGGTCGAACCGGCCAGGGTCAGGATCACCGTGCAGGCGGGGTCGGCCAGCATCTTGTTGTAGATGGCGGTGGCGCGGCCCAGATCCCGCGAGGAAAAGGACATGCGCTCCATGGCCGAGACGATCGGTCTCGCATCGAAGGCGGCGATGTCGATATGGGCGACTTCCCGGTTGAGCAATGCGGCTTTTCTGTTGGTTTTCTTTGCGTTCTCTTTCACTTGATCTCTCCCTGGAGCTGGATGAGCGTGGCCGATGCGGGCGCGGCCGGGAACATGGTGAAGGCCTGCTCGTCGGCGACGAGGACTTCCTCATGGGTATCGAAGCCATTGAAGCCGGAGCGCATGGCGGCGCCATAGGCCCCGAGCATGCCGATCTCGATATAATCCCCCTCGCCCATCCGGTCTGGCAGCATGAAGGGGCCGCGCATCAGATCCGCATCGTCGCAGGTGGGGCCGTAAAAACTGAACGGGGTCAGCGCGCCGTCGACCGGCGCCTGCCCCAGATGGCGTACCGGGTAATTCCAGCCGAGCATACCGGCATCGTACAGAGCGCCGTAAATGCCGTCATTGATATGGAGATGATTGCCCTTGCGGCTTTCGACCCGGACCACCTGGGACGCAGCCTCGGCCGACAGCGCCCGGCCCGGCTCGCACCACAATTCGGCATCGTGGGTGGTGAGCATGCTCTGGAACCGTCCGGCAATCTCTTGGACATAGAGAGCCATGGGCGGCGGCATCATGCCGGGATAAGGCGCCGGAAAGCCGCCGCCCACATCGATGATGTCGATGATCACCCCGGCATCGGCAATGGTGCGTTGCACATGATCGAGCGCCTGGCCATAGGCGGCCGGCGACATGGCCTGAGAGCCTACATGAAAACAGATACCGAGATTTTCCGCAGTCTGGCGCGCCCGCTGCAGCAGGGAGGCAGCGTGCGGCCGGTCGACACCGAATTTTTCCGACAGGGAGATATTGGAATATCCACCCGGTACCTTCAACCGGACGCATAAGGAAAGATCGGTAGCGCCATCGGTGGCGGCGGTAATCTTGTCAAGTTCACTGTCACTGTCGAGGGCGAAAATGCGGATGCCCAGGTGATGATAGGCCTCGGCAATGGCCCGGCTCGATTTGACCGGGTTCATGAAGCCCAGCGTCGCGCCGGGAAAGCGGGCGCGGATCATCCGCGCCTCGGAGATCGAGGCGACGTCGAAATGGGTGATGCCACCCGCCGCGAGCGCCTCCAGCAGCCATGGGGCCGGATTGGCCTTGACCGCATAAAAAATCTTGCCGGGAAAGTTTAGCGAGAACCAGCGTGCGGCCCGTTCGGCGGCGAAGGGACGCAGGCAAAAGACCGGATCGGTGGGCTGTTTTGACCTGATCAGGTCGAGCGCATTATGAAACTGTTCCAACTCATGGGACCTCCTAAATTCACGATGCGCCCCGGTCCCGAAATCGACCGGTTGCGCAAGTCCGCGAATGATAAAGAAATCGCCAGCCCCACGAGCAAAACCCGGACTTGGCTATCCGCCAAATAGTCCGTTTTTCCAGTTTTGCAAAGTAAAAAATGTGGCGCCCGATCCGGTGTCATCGGACACCGCCGCCGGACGCCCCTGAAAAGCGTTAAATCTCCGACAGAACACCGCGCAGAATGGCGATCATGCGGTCGATTTCCTCGCGGGTGACAATCAATGGCGGGGCAATGAGGCCGGTATCGCCGGTGAATTTGATGTGCAGGCCGTTCCAGAACAGTTTTTCCTGGACCTGACCGCCGCGCGCGCCGGGGGCGGCGCCGGGTTTGAGGTCGATGCCGGCCAGCAGGCCGAGGCCTCTGATATCGGTGATCACCTCCATATCCCGCAAGGCGAACAGCTGATCGAGAAAATAGCCCGAGAGCTCGGCGGCGCGGTCGAACAGATGTTCGTTCTCATAAATGTCCATGGTGGCGAGCCCGGCCGCGCAGGCGGCCGGATGGCCGGACCAGGTATAGCCGTGAAAGAGCTCAATCGCCCCTTCGGGCGCCGTATTGACCACACGGTCATGCACCTCGTCGCTGACCACCACCGCGCCCATGGGCTGGGCGCCATTGGTCAGCGCCTTGGCGATGGTCATGATGTCGGGTTTCACCCCGAAGGCCTGGGCGCCGAAGGGCGCGCCGAGACGGCCGAAACCGCAAATGACCTCGTCGAACACCAGCAGGATGCCATGGGCGTCGCAAATCTCGCGCAGGCGTTCCAGATAGCCGACCGGCGGCACCAGCACCCCGGTGGAGCCGGCCACCGGCTCGACAAACACCGCGGCGATGGTGGAGCCGCCATAGGTCTCGACGAAGCGCTGCAGATCCTCGGCCAGTTCGGCGCCATGTTGCGGCTGGCCGCGGGTGAAGCGG
>PKTQ01000199.1 GCA_002869085.1 Hyphomicrobiales bacterium
CCGCGCGGTGAACAGCGTCTCGCCATCGCGGCTGATGCTCTGGTCGAGCATAAAGCGCGCCCCGCGCATCTCGGCCACCTTCGTTGTGACCAGCACGATGTCGTCAATGCGGGCCGGGCGCAGATAATCCGCCTCGATATGGCGCACCGCAAAGGCCAGATTTTCCGCCGCCAATTCGGTATGATGCACATCGATGAGGCGCAGAAAATCCGAGCGCCCGCGCTCGGCGAATTTGAGGTAATTGGCGTAATACACAACCCCGGTAAAATCAGTGTCCTCGAAATAGACCCGCACCGGCAGCACATGCGCCGCCCCCTCGATGCGCCCCGCAATATCCGGCCAGTCCTTATTCATCATAATCGCTCTCGAACAGCTCTTCCTGGCTTGCGGCCAGGCCGCGCGGCATGTTCAGCCCCAGATGCCGGAACGCCCCGGCGGTCAGCAGACGGCCGCGCGGGGTGCGGTTGACGAAACCCTGCTGGATCAGGAACGGCTCGATGATCTCTTCAATGGCATCGCGCGGCTCGCCGAGCGAGGCGGCAATGGTCTCGGCCCCGACCGGACCGCCGCCATAATTGACCGCGATGCAGCTTAAATAACGGTGATCGAGCGCATCGAGCCCGCGCGGATCGACCTCGAGCTGCTTGAGCGCCCGGTCGGCCATCGCCTGGTCGATCACCTCCACCCCGGACACCAGGGCAAAGTCGCGCACCCGGCGCAGCAGCCGCCCGGCCACGCGCGGCGTGCCGCGCGAGCGCCGCGCGATCTCGCGCGCCCCGTCGTCCGAAATGCCGATGCCCAGCACCCTTGCGCCGCGGGTGACGATCAGCTCCAGATCCTCGTCGCGATAGAAATTGAGCCGCACCGGAATCCCGAACCGGTCCCTGAGCGGCGTGGTCAACAGGCCGGTGCGGGTGGTGGCCCCCACCAGGGTGAACTGGGCCAGATCGATGCGCACCGAGCGCGCCGCCGGCCCCTCGCCGATGATCAGGTCGAGCTGAAAATCCTCCATCGCCGGATAGAGGATTTCCTCCACCGTCGGATTGAGCCGGTGAATTTCGTCGATGAACAGCACATCGCGCGCTTCCAGATTGGTCAGCAGCGCCGCCAGATCGCCAGGCTTGGAGATCACCGGCCCCGATGTGGCCCGGAAATTGACCCCCAGCTCCCGCGCCACGATCTGGGCGAATGTGGTCTTGCCCAGCCCCGGCGGCCCGGCGAACAGCACATGGTCAAGCGCTTCGCCGCGCGCCCGCGCCGCCTCTATGAACACGCTCAGATTGGACCGCGCCTGATCCTGGCCGATGAACTCGGACAGAAGCTGCGGGCGCATATGGGCATCGACCTCGTCTTCGGCTCCCGCTCCGGCGTTCAGCAAACGCTCGCTCATTGCATCAGTTCCTTCAGGCCACGGCGGATCAGTTCGGCGGTGTCCGCGTCCTCGCCGGCCGTCTGCCGCGCCTTGGCCACCGCGGCGCCCGCCTGCATCTGGGCATAGCCCAGATTGACCAGCGCCGACACCGCATCGGCCACCGCCGACGGGGCATTGGCGTCAAGCTCGGCCGAGACCTGGGCCAGGGAGGAATCGCCGCCGAATTTGGGCGCCTTGTCTTTCAGCTCGGTGACGATGCGCTGCGCCACTTTCGGCCCCACCCCTTGCGCCTGCGACACCGCCGCCTTGTCCTGCAGGGCAACAGCCGCCGCCAGATCGTCCGGCGCCAGCGCGCTCAAAATCGCCAGCGCCACCTTGGTGCCCACCCCCTGCACCCCCAGCAGCAGGCGGAACCAGTCGCGCTCCATATCGGACGCAAAACCGAACAGCCGGATCTGATCCTCGCGCACAAAGGTCTCGATCGAAACGCTCGCCGCCTCGCCGACCGGCGGCAGCGCCGCCAGGGTGCGCGCCGAGGCATGCACCACATAGCAAACCCCGCGCACGTCGATCAGCACCCAGTCCTCGCCATAGCCGTCGATCAGTCCCTTCAGCCGGCCGATCATCGTGCCGCCCCCGCGATTTTTTGCATGCGCGCCCGCAGCGGCAATTGATGGGCATGGGTGATGGCCACCGCCAGCGCATCGGCCGCGTCGGCGCTGTCCGGGGCGCAGCCCGGCAGCAGCATGTTGACCATCGCCTGAATCTGGCGCTTGTCGGCATGTCCCGCCCCGACCAGCGACTTCTTGACCTGGTTGGGGGCATATTCGGCCACCTCGATCCCGGCCTCGGCCGGCACCAGCAGCGTGATGCCCCGGGCCTGGCCCAGCTTCAGGGTCGCCGCCCCGTCCCGGTTGACAAAGGTGGTCTCCACCGCCGCCGAAGCGGGCTGGTAGGTCTGAAGGATGACGGTCAGCTCCGCATGAAGCTGCCTGAGGCGCTGGGCCATTTCGGCCTTGGCGTCCGGGTGAATGGTGCCATTGGCCACATGGGCCAGATGCGCGCCCTGACAATCGATGATGCCCCAGCCGGTATGGCGCAGGCCCGGGTCAATGCCAATCAGCCGCATCTTCATGGTCATCATCAATCCATCTGGGCGAGAACCGCGTCGGAAACCTCGAAATTAGCATAGACATTCTGCACGTCGTCATTGTCCTCGAGCGCCTCGAGCAGCCGCAGCAGCTTCAGCCCGGCCTCGTCGTCAAGCTCGATGGTGTTTTGCGGCTTCCAGATGATGCGGGCGCTCGCCGCCTCGCCGAAGCGGCTTTCCAGCGCTTTCGAGACCTCGTTCAGGTCCTCGGCGGCACAGATCAGCTCATGGGTTTCCGCGTCGGATTCGCAATCATCGGCGCCGGCCTCGATCGCCGCGTCCAGCATTTCCTCGGCGCCGGCCACCTCGGCCGGGTATTCGATCGAGCCGACCCGGTCGAACATGAACGAGACCGAGCCGGTTTCACCCATATTGCCGCCATGCTTGGAAAAAGTGGAGCGCACATCGCTGGCGGTGCGGTTGCGGTTGTCGGTCAGCGCCTCGACAATCACCCCGACCCCGCCGGTGCCGAAGCCCTCATAACGGATATCCTCGTAATTTTCCGCATCCCCCGCCTGGCTCTTCTTGATCGCCCGCTCGATATTGTCCTTGGGCATCGACTGGCCCTTCGCCTGCTGGATGGCCAGCCTGAGGCGCGGATTCATATCCGGGTCAGGCGCCCCCATCTTGGCGGCGATGGTGATTTCCTTGGACAGTTTGGAAAACAGCTTCGAGCGCTTCTTGTCCTGCGCGCCCTTGCGATACATGATGTTCTTGAATTTGGAATGACCCGCCAAACCCCTATCTCCTTCATTATGTGATCCCGCCGGACGCCGGCGCCTCACGCGCTCTGCCGGTCCGGCTCAAACCCCCGTCAAATCCTTCACGCCGGGCGCAAACACATCGGCTTGTCCCAGCCATTGGCGCCATGCATAGGCGATTGCGCCCCATTCCTCAACTCCCATGAGCACTTCTCCGAAAAGTGGGAACCGATTTTCGGATAAAGAAGTGCGTCACAAAACCAGCACTTCTCCGAAAAGTGGGAACCGGTTTTCGGATAAAGAAGTGCGTCACAAAACCAGCACCCCCCCCGAAAAGTGGGAACCGGTTTTCGGATAAAGAACTGCGTCACAAAACCAGCACTCCCCCCGAAAAGTGGGAACCGATTTTAAGCGATTCCAGCAGCCATGCTACGCCGAAGCGGCGGGACCGACCGGCCCTATTCGTCCCAGAAATCTGGCAGAGCCGGGCGCAATTTGCCGCCGATGCGCAGCGGGCCGATCCTGGTGGCCAGGCCGGTGGCATCGTCGATCTCCACCGCCGCCCCGCACAATGTGGCCTCGCCCCGGGCCGGGGTGAAGCGCTCGGACGGGATGCGGGTC
>PKTQ01000102.1 GCA_002869085.1 Hyphomicrobiales bacterium
CCGCTCAGCACCACCGGCCATCCGGGACCGTCGGTCGACTTCGCCATCCTGGCGCTGCATCTGGCCGGCGCCTCGTCGATCCTCAGTTCAATCAACTTCATCACCACCATCATCAATATGCGCGCGCCGGGCATGACCTTCCACAAGATGCCGCTCTTCGTGTGGTCGATCCTGGTGACCGCCTTCCTGCTGCTGCTGGCCCTGCCGGTGCTGGCCGGCGCCATCACCATGCTGCTGACCGACCGTAATTTCGGCACCACCTTCTTCAATTCGGCCGCCGGCGGCGATCCCATCCTGTTCCAGCACCTGTTCTGGTTCTTCGGCCATCCGGAGGTCTATATCATCATCCTGCCCGGCTTCGGCATTGTGAGTCAGGTGATCTCCGCCTTCTCGCGCAAGCCGGTGTTCGGCTATCTCGGCATGGCCTATGCCATGGTGGCCATCGGCGTGGTCGGTTTCGTGGTCTGGGCGCATCACATGTACACGGTCGGCCTCGATGTCGACACCCAGGCCTATTTCCTGGCCGCCACTTTGGTGATCGCGGTGCCGACCGGCATTAAGATCTTCTCCTGGATCGCCACCATGTGGGGCGGCTCGATCCGCTTCACCACCCCGATGCTGTTCGCCATCGGCTTCATCTTCCTGTTCACCGTCGGCGGCGTCACCGGCGTGGTGCTGGCCAATGCCGGCGTCGACCGGGCCTTGCACGACACCTATTATGTGGTCGCCCATTTCCATTACACCATGTCGATCGGCGCCCTGTTCACCCTCTATTCGGGCTGGTATTACTGGTTCCCGAAAATGTCGGGCTACATGTATTCCGAGCGCCTGGGCAAGCTGCATTTCTGGCTGTCCTTCGTCGGCGTCAACATGATCTTCTTCCCGCAGCATTTCCTCGGCCTGGCCGGCATGCCGCGCCGCTATGCCGACTATCCGGACGCCTTTGCCGGCTGGAACATGATCTCCTCCATCGGCTCCTGGGTCAGCGCCGCCGGCGTCATGGTGTTCCTGGCCTGCATCGCCCATGCCTTCATCGCCAAGCGCAAGGCCGCCGACAATCCCTGGGGCGAAGGCGCCGATACCCTGGAATGGACCCTGTCCTCGCCGCCGCCCTTCCATCAGTTCAGCACCCTGCCGGTCATCCGCTAGGATCCCGGCAGGATAAGGAGCTCCACCATGACCTCAACCATCAGCGATCAGCCCCCCGGCGATTTGCGGCGCCAGCGCCGCAAAGGCGTGCTGATCAGCGCCGGATTGTTGGCCGGCATGGTGCTCGGCATCTATCTGCTGTCGATCTTCGTGCTCCGCACCGGCGCCCTGCAATAGAGGAACGGATATGACCACAACTGAGGCAGACCGGATTAAACGGCGCCGGATCATGATCCCGATCATCGCCCTTTCGGTGGTGTGCGGCATGTTGGGGCTGACTTATGCCTCGGTGCCGCTCTACCGCATTTTCTGCCAGGTCACCGGCTATGGCGGCACCACCCAGGCGGCGGAATCGGCTTCCGATGTCATTCTCGACCGCAAGGTGACGGTGGAGTTTGACGCCAACACCGCCAAGGGCATCGGCTGGAAGTTCAAACCTTCCCAGCACAGCATCAAATTGCGTCTGGGCGAGGAGAAACTGGCCTTTTTCACCGCCCGCAACCTCACCGACAAGGCGATCACCGGCACCGCAGTGTTCAATGTCACACCGCAGTCGGTCGGTTCCTATTTCAACAAGATCGAGTGTTTCTGCTTCACCGAGCAGACCCTGCAGCCGGGTGAAACCAAGCAGATGCCGGTCAGTTTCTTCATCGACCCGGAACTCGACAAGGACAGCAATCTCGACAGCATCAAGATCATTACCCTGTCCTACACTTTCTTTCCTGTTGAGGGCAAAGCCCGGCAGAAGACGTCCAGTAAACCACGCAAAACCGTCGACGGTTAGCAAACTCTGATTGGGGAGACGAAAATACATGGCTGATTCACATACCAAGAATCATGACTTTCATCTGGTGGATCCCAGTCCGCTGCCGGTGATGGGTTCGGTATCCGCCTTCGTCATGGCCTGCGGCGCCATCTTCTTCATGCGCGACATGGGGCCGGCGGTGCTGATTGCCGGTTTTCTCGGCGTGCTCACCACCATGTTCATCTGGTTCCGCGCGGTGGTGCGCGAGGCCGAACAGGAAAAACAGCACACGCCGATTGTCCAGAAACACATGCAGATCGGCATGATGCTGTTCATCGCCTCGGAGGTGATGTTCTTCGTCGCCTGGTTCTGGGCCTATTTCGACGTCTCCCTGTTTCCCGCTGACCCGATCCAGGCCGAGCGCACCGATTTCATCGGCGGTGTGTGGCCGCCGGAGGGCATCAAGACCTTCAATCCCTGGAGCCTGCCCTTCATCAACACCATCATCCTGCTCACCTCCGGCGTCACCGTGACCTGGGCCCATCATGCCCTGATGAAGAATGACTATGGCAAGCTGAAGCTCGGCCTGCTGCTGACCATCATCCTCGGCGCCCTGTTCACCGTGCTCCAGGCCTATGAATACAGCCACGCCCATTTCGGCTTCGCCGACCATATCTATGGCTCGACCTTCTTCATGGCCACCGGCTTTCATGGCTTTCACGTGATCGTCGGCACCATCTTCCTGGCGGTGATTCTGGTGCGGGCCAATGCCGGCCATTTCACGCCCAAGCAGCATGTGGGCTTTCAGGCCGCCGCCTGGTACTGGCATTTCGTCGATGTGGTATGGCTGTTCCTGTTCGCCTCGATTTATGTCTGGGGTTCGGGCGGCAACGCTGGACATTAGACAGCCGGATCAAGCATAATTTCAGAGGGGCGGCAGATCGGGCCGCCCCTTTTGTTATGGCAAGGGAACGGATTATGAGTGAACCCAAAACCAGGCCGCCCTTCCCCCTGATGGCCGGGCTGAAGGGGCGCTGCCCCAGATGCGGCCAGGGCAAGCTGTTCGACGGCTTTCTCGGCACCGCCAAGCAATGCGGCCATTGCCGCCTCAACTATGCCTTTTTCGACAGCGGCGACGGCCCGGCGGTATTCGTGATGTTCCTGACCGGAACCCTGGTGGTTCTGGCCGCGCTGATCGTCGAGCTCAAATACCAGCCCGAATACTGGGTGCACGCGGTGTTGTGGCTGCCCCTGACCCTGGGGCTGGGTCTCGGCCTGCTGCGCCCGGCCAAGGGGCTGATGCTGGTCACCCAATATCATTTCAGGGCCGAGCAACGGCTGCGCTCCTCCTTCCCCAGAGAGGGAGAGGACGGAGAGGACGGAGCGAACGGATGACTTTCCGCCCCCTGCCCGGCCTGACCATCGCCGCCCTCATTGCCCTGGTGATCCTGCTCTCTCTCGGCACCTGGCAAGTGCAGCGCCTGGCCTGGAAAAACGATCTGACCGCCAAAATGGAGGCGCGGACCACCGCCCGGCCGATCTCCCTCGCCGAAGCCATCAGAATGAAAGCCGGCGGCGGCGATGTCGCCTATCTGCCGGTGCGGCTCAAGGGCAGCTTCCTGCATGATCAGGAGCTGCATCTGTTCACGGTCGAAGGCGGCAAAATGGGCCGGCGCATCATCACCCCGTTCAAGACCGCCGACGGGCGCGCGGCGCTGGTGGACCGGGGTTTCGTGCCGGACAGCCTGCTGGCCAGAGACAAGCGCAAGGCCGGCCTCGACAGTGGGCTGGTGGAGCTGACCGGGCAGATCCGCCTTGGTGGCAGGCCTGGCCTCTTTGTGCCGGACAACCGGCCCGCCGAGAATGACTGGTACTGGCGCGATCATGCCGGCATGGCCGCCGCCGCCGGAATCTATGGCCGCGACAATCTGGTGCCGTTTTTC
>PKTQ01000142.1 GCA_002869085.1 Hyphomicrobiales bacterium
GCCATTAAGCGCGGCGGAGGGCGGCCCTGTCAAGCCAGGTCAAGCCTGGGCGCGGGGCTGGCAAAACTATGCGGTCACAGTTCCGCCGCTTTGCTCCTGAGTATCACTCAGGTCATGAGGCTACTGTTTCACATTACCGGCGCGGCGCTGGCGCTGATGGTTGGCGCCCTGCCCGCAGCGGCGCAAAGCGGCCCGGGCGCCCGGCTGGCCGAGGCGGCGCTGGCGCGCACCGCCCACCGGGTCAGCTATGATCCGGCCTATGTGGTGCTGGCCTATCCGATGGGCGATGTCGCCGCCGACCGGGGCGTTTGCTCCGATGTGATCATCCGCGCCTACCGGGCGCTCGGCATCGATCTGCAGGTGAAGGTGCATGAGGATATGCGCCGGGCTTTTTCGGCCTATCCCCGGCGCTGGGGGCTGAAACGGCCCGACCGCAATATCGATCATCGCCGGGTGCCCAATCTCAGGGTGTTTTTCAGCCGCCATGGCCGCTCGCTCGGCCCCGGCAGCAACCCGGCGGACTACCGGCCCGGCGACCTCATCACCTGGGATTTGAAAGGCAGCGCCGCCTCTAGCCTCACCCATACCAGGCTACCGCATATCGGCATCGTCACCGCGCGGCGCTCGGCGGACGGCAAGCGCCCGCTCATTGTGCATAATATCGGCAATGGGCCGCAGCTTGAGGATATGATGCTTGATTTCAAGATCACCGGCCATTACCGCTATTTCGGACACGGGTCCGGGCAGTGATGGCCCGGCGCGGCAAACGGAGTATGATCCTGTCATGAGCAGGTCTTATGACGCCATCATCATCGGCGCCGGCATCATCGGCACGGCGACCGCGCTCGCCCTCAGCCGCAGCGGGCGGCGGGTGCTGGTGTGCGACAAAAACCCGGCCGCCGGTTACGGCTCGACCAGCGCCTCCTCGGCGATCATCCGCACTTTCTATTCCTCGCGCGCCGGATGCGCCCTGGCGTGGGAAGGGCTGCAGATCTGGCGGCAATGGCGGCAGTTTCTCGGCGCCGGCCCGGACGAGACGCTGGCAGGGTTCCGCCCCTGCCCGGCCCTGCTTCCCCTTGACGGCGATAGCGGGGTCGAGGCGATTCTCTCCCATCACGATGCGCTGGCCATTCCCTATCGGCGCCTTGACGCGGAAGAGCTCAAACAGGGCTGGCCGATGCTGGATCTCACCCGCTACGGTCCGCCGCGCCGGCCGGAGGATGAGGATTTCGGCCTACCGTCTGGCGGCGAGCTCACCGGGGCGGTGCTGTTTCCCGAAAGCGGTTATGTGGACGATCCGCAGCTGGCGGCCCGCAATATGCAGCATGCCGCCGAGCGTCTTGGCGCGCATTTTCGCTTTGGCTGCGTGGTGACCGGCATCCTCAGGAGCGGCGGCGGTGCAGCCGGGGTGGAACTGGCGGACGGAACAGAGATTTCCGCGCCGGTAGTGGTGAATGCCGCCGGGCCTTATTCCAGCCGCATCAATCAGTTGGCCGGCGCTCTTGAGGATATGAATCTGGCCACCCGGGCGCTGCGCCAGGAGGTCTGTCATCTGCCGGCGCTGACCGGTTTTGCCGGTCAGGTGATCATGTGCGATGCCGATATCGGCTGTTATTGGCGCACCGAGCCCTCGGGCGCGCTGCTGGTCGGGGGCATGGAACCCGATTGCGATCCGCTGGAATGGGTCGATGATCCGGACCAATGGGAGCGCAATCCGAGCGAGCAATGGACCGCCCAGGCCTATCGCGCCGGGCTGCGCCTGCCATCGCTCGGCATTCCCAATCAGGCCGGCGGGGTGGCCGAGCTTTACGATGTCAGCGACGACTGGACCCCGATATACGACATTTCGGCCCTGCCCGGCTTTTTCATGGCGGTCGGCACCAGTGGCAACCAGTTCAAGAACGGCCCCATCGCCGGCGAGCTGATGGCGGCGCTGATCGACTGGCAGGCGGGCGGCCAGGACCATGACCGTGAGCCGTGCCGGCTCAATCTGACGCGCAGCGGCGGCACGCTCGATCTCGCCGCGTTTTCGCGCCGGCGCAAGCCGGTGAGCGGCGCGGGCAATGTGCTGGGCTGAGGTTCAGGCGCCGGCATTGATGGTGCTGATGAAGCTGTCGGGCCGCGCCATCTGCCAGAATTTGACAAAAGCCGGGTGGGCGCTGGTGTCCGACAGCAGCGAGCCCGGCTGCAGCCAGTCATATTGGCTGGCGGCGGAGCGCACCTCGCGGCTGGAGATGCGGATCATCAGATGATGCGGGGTAAACTCGCTGGGGTGCTGCAGGCCACAGGCCTCGACCGTCTCTTTCAGGGCGTTCAGGGTGTTGCGTTGAAAATTGACCACCCGCCGGAATTTCTCATCCACCACCAGGGCCTGATAGCGGCCCCGGTCCTGGGAGGTGACCCCGGTGGGGCATTTGCCGGTATGGCAGGTCTGGGCCTGAATGCAGCCGATGGCGAACATGAAGCCGCGCGCCATATTGCAGGCATCGGCGCCGAGCGCGAATACCCGCGCCATGTCGAAGGCGCTGATCAGCTTGCCGGAGACGATGATCCGGGTTTTGGCGCGCAGATTGAGGCCGGTCAGCGTATTGTGCACCAGCATCAGCCCTTCGCGCAAAGGCGCGCCGATATGATCGGCGAACTCCACCGGCGCGGCACCGGTGCCGCCCTCGGCGCCGTCGACGGTGATGAAATCGGGTTGGTCGCCGGTCTCGATCATCGCCTTGGCGATGGCGAAGAACTCCCAGGGATGCCCGACGCAAAGCTTGATGCCCACCGGCTTGCCACCGGACAGCTCCCGCAGCCGGGCGATGAATTGCAGCAATTCCATAGGGGTGGAAAATGCGCTGTGGCATGAGGGGCTGATGCAGTCCACCCCTTCGGGCACGCCGCGCGCCGCGGCGATGGAGGCGGTGACCTTCGAGCCGAGCAATATGCCGCCATGGCCCGGCTTGGCCCCTTGCGAGAGCTTGATCTCGATCATGCGCACCTGGTCCGACCGGGCCTGCTGCCTGAACTTTTCGGGGTCGAAATTGCCGTCCTCGTCGCGGCAGCCGAAATAGCCGCTGCCGATCTGCCACACAAGATCGCCGCCATGCCTGCGGTGGAATTCCGATATGGAGCCCTCGCCGGTGGTGTGGGCGAAACTGCCGACGGCGGCGCCCCGGTTCAGCGCCTCGATGGCATTGGGAGACAGGGCGCCATAGGACATGCCGGAAATGTTCAGCACCGAGCTTTCATAGGGCACGGCGCCGTCCACACCGCCCATGAGCACACGAAAATCGGCGCTGTCCAGATGGGTGGGCGCGATGGAATGGTTGATCCATTCATGACCGACCTTCTGCAGGCTTTTCAGGGTGCCGAACGGGCGCAGGCCCTCCAGGCCCTTGGAGCGGCGATAGACCAGGGCGCGCTGCTCGCGCGAATAGGGCACCTCATCATGGTCGCTCTCTAAGAAATATTGCCGGATTTCCGGCCGAATGCCCTCGAACAGAAAGCGCAGCCGCGCCACCACCGGATAGTTTTTCAGCACCGCGTGATTGCGCTGCAGCAGATCGTAAATGCCAAAACCAGTGCCGAGACAGCCGATACCGAACAATATGCCGCCCCAGAAGGGCTGCAATCGGGCCAGAAACACCCCGGCCGGAATGCAGACGCACAGGATCAACAGCGGCAGATGGCGGATATTCAGCATGGCGTCCTCCGGCGGCGGCATGTTTTGGTGATCCGCGCCCTTAGACAATGCGGGACTTTACGGGGCAGACTCATGCCGCTTCTTATTTATTTTGACCGAGTGTAGACAGCCGGAGGCCCGGCCACAAGATACCA
>PKTQ01000266.1 GCA_002869085.1 Hyphomicrobiales bacterium
ACAAATATCTTCCTAAAATCCTATCCACTTTCAGGAAACCATTAATTTCCATAAAGATTTTATATGGATCACGACTTATTTCAGTGGGCATGTTTACATTTTAAAAACAGAATCAGCCGCTGCCCGCGAGGCGCCTTTAGTTTCGATAGCCAGTTTCAGACGCAGGATTTCTGCCTCGTAAAGGGCGCTTCGCTCCTCAAGCTCGTCCACCGACAGGCTCGAAATATCCTCACCCGGGGTGATCATCTCCGCGCGCTTTGCCCTCGGCTCGTCTGCGTCCATCGGTCCGCTCCTTTCCTCTTTGCCGGCAATGGCCGCGCCCAGATTGACAAACCGGGCGGCGCCCCCGCAAGTCAAAAGTTTCAAATCGGGGCAATCTGTCCGGCAACGGAACAGATTGGGTCATGCCCTGAGGGTGCGGCCATGGCGGTCATGTCCACTCTTTCGAAAAATCATATTGAAAAAAGCCGTCCGTCTCGCGTATATAAGCCTCATCCCGTTCATCGAGAAAATTAAGCCCACCTTCGCTGATTAGGCGAAGAGTTTGAGAGGTTTCACATCATGGCGCAAACACCGCTGATGCCCAAGGCCACCGCAGTCTGGCTGGTCGACAATACGTCACTCACTTTCGAGCAGATTGCCGATTTCTGCGATCTGCACGTACTCGAGGTCAAGGGCATTGCCGATGGCGATGTTGCCCAGGGCATCAAGGGCATGGACCCGGTGGCCGCCGGCCAGCTGGCCCGCAGCGAGCTGGAGCGCGGCCAGGGAAATCCGGCCCACAAGCTGAAAATGGCGGTCTCCAAGGTCAAGATTCCGGAGATCAAGCGCAAGAAGGCCCCGCGCTACACCCCGCTGTCGCGCCGGCAGGACCGCCCGGCGGCCATTGCCTGGCTGCTGCGCCACCACCCGGAACTGCGCGATTCGGAAATCATCAAACTGGTCGGCACCACCAAGCCGACCATTGAGGCCATTCGCGAGCGCACCCATTGGAACGCCGCCAATATTCAGCCGGCCGACCCGGTCACCCTGGGGCTGACCCGCCAGACCGAGCTCGATGAGGTGGTGAAAAAGGCCGCTGTGCGGGCCGAGGCCGAGCGCAGGAAGCTGGAGGCCGAAGCCATCAAATCCGGCACCCTGCTGTCGCCCGAAGAATCCCTCGCCCCGGAAGTGCCCGACGCTCCGGTGGCCGAGCTGCTGAGCGCCGAGGATGTGATGCGCCACAAGGAAGCCACCGAAACCGCCTCCGATATGGTCAATCTGACCAATGAGCCGAAGATGGAGCCGCTCAAGGAGAAGGAATATGACGCCGATTCGGTGTTTGCCGATCTCGACAAGCTGAAAAAGCCGGTCATTGAGGACGAGGACTGACGCGTTTGGCGAAGCGAAACGCCTCCGTGAAGACTTCCTAACACCGAGCGCCTGTCTCGGCTATAAATGACACTGCCTTGTCACCGGAAAACGCTCTAACCGGAGCCGCATGTCATGACCGAACGCACGTCCCTGCGGCTGCCCCTTTTGTTCTGGGGGCTTGCCGCCCTGTTCTATTTCTACGGCTTTTTCCAGCGGGTCGCCCCCAGCGTCATGGTGCAGGAACTGATGCGGGACTTTTCGGTCTCCGCTGCGGTGCTCGGCAATCTGTCCGCCTTTTATTTCTACGCCTATGCCTCGATCCAATTGCCGGTCGGGCTGATTGTCGACCGTTACGGCCCGCGCCGGGCCCTGACCCTGGCCGCTCTGCTATGCGGCCTCGGCAGCCTGATCTTCGGCCTCGCCGCCTCCCTGCCCATGGCCTATACCGGGCGGCTGCTGGTCGGCGCCGGCGCCGGCTTCACCTGGGTCGGGGCGCTGAAGGTGATCTCCCTGTGGTTCCCGGCCCGCCGCTTCGCCCTGATGTCCGGCCTCACCCTGATGCTGGGCATGATCGGCGCCGTTGCCGGACAGGGCCCGCTGGCGGCGCTGGTCGGCGCCTTTGGCTGGCGCGACGTGCTGCTGGCCGCCGCCCTCATTGTCGGCGTGCTGGCGGCGGCGATCTGGTTCATCATCCCCGCCGCGCCGGCCCCGGACAAGGCCGCCCCTGAGGGCCCCGGCATCCGGGCCGGCCTCGGCCGGGTGCTGAAAAACCCGCAAAGCTGGGTCGTCGCCCTGTTCGGCGCCATGATGACCGCTCCCATGCTGTCCTTTGCCGGCCTGTGGGCGGTGCCCTATCTGATGCTGCGCTATCACATCGACCGCCCGGCCGCGGCCTTTGCGGTGTCTTTCGTCTTTGTCGGCTGGGGGGCGGGCGCGCCGCTGCTTGGCTGGCTGTCCGACCATCTGGAGCGGCGCAAGCCGGTGATGATCGTCTCGGCCGCCACCGCCCTGGCCAGCATCAGCGCCATCATCTATTGGCCGGGCCTGCCCTTATGGGCGGCGACGCTGCTATGCTTCGTCAATGGGTTCGGCTCCGGCGGCATGGTGCTGTGCTTTGCCGCCGGGCGCGAGCATAACGCGCCGGAATCGGCCGGCGCCGCGCTCGGTTTCGTCAATATGGCGGTGATGTCCACCGGCGCCATCTTCCAGCCGCTGATCGGCTGGCTGCTCGACCGCAACTGGGCCGGGCTGATGCAGGACGGCGCCCGCGTCTACGGGCCGGACGCTTATCAGGCGGCCCTGCTCACCCAGCCGGCCTGCGGCATCGCCGCCGTTCTCGCGGCCATGCTGGTCACCGAGACCTATTGCGCCACTGTCGCCGAGGCCAAGCCGGGCTAACGCATGTCACCCATGCTTGATTTCATTCTGGCGGTGGGTGTTTTTGTCAGGTTCAAGGAAATCAGCGAACTGCCTATCGGAAATACGGAGGAGCTGGTTTCCGCCGGAAATGGCGGAAACACCCCCGCCCCCGCGGAGGCCGTGAGCGACAGCGAACTGGCCGCGAGCGAAATTATCTTGGCAGGCCGGAGCTGCCCATCAGATACTCGTCGATGGCCCGCGCCGCCTGACGGCCCTCGCGGATCGCCCACACCACCAGCGACTGGCCGCGGCGCATATCGCCGGCCGCGAAGATCTTGGCCTTCGAGGTGGCGTAGCTGTCCGTATCGGCCGCGACATTGCCGCGCCCGTCGCGAGTGACGCCGAGATCCTCCAGCATGCCCTCATGCACCGGATGCACGAAGCCCATGGCCAGCAGCACCATATCCGCCTCGATCTCGAACTCGGTGCCTTCGATTGGCTTGAAATCGGGGCCGACCTTGATGCAATGCACCTTTTCCACATGCCCCGCCTCGCCGGAGAATTTCTGCGTCATCACGCTGTAATGGCTCTCCGAGCCTTCCTGCTGGCTGGTCGAGACCCGCATCTTCACCGGCCAGTCCGGCCAGGTGTTCAGCTTGTCTTCCTTTTCCGGCGGCTGCGGCATGATCTCGAGCTGGGTCACCGATAGCGCCCCATGGCGCACCGAGGTGCCGATGCAGTCGCTGCCGGTATCGCCGCCGCCGATCACCACCACATTCTTGAAATTGGCATGAATCAGCCGCTCGTCAACCAGGCTGTCGCCGTCGAGGCGCCGGTTCTGCTGCGACAGGAAATCCATCGCGAAATAGATGCCGCCCAGATGACGGCCTTCCACCGGTAGGTCGCGCGGCTTCTCCGAGCCGCCCGCCAGCAGCAGCGCGTCGTGCTTGGCTTCCAGCTTGGCCACCGGCAGGTCCTGCCCCACATGGGTGTTGCAGTGAAATTTGACCCCTTCTTCCTTCATCTGGCGCACCCGCCGGTCGATCAGCTTCTTTTCCAGCTTGAAGTTGGGAATGCCGTAGCGCAGCAGGCCACCGGGC